>QHNR01000048.1 GCA_003218475.1 Verrucomicrobiota bacterium
ATTCCGCTCCGCCAAGCTATAGGTACAGCGGGCACCGGACTTACCACCGCCACTATCGCCATCATTATCACCACCACGATTGAGCTTACGTAATGTTGCCTGGCGGCACGTTGAACCATTGAAATCGTCACATGGGGATCCGGCAGAAAGCCTGATCAGCTTTTGGCCGTGGGTGATTTCTTGCGTTTGAGCACAGAATCTACGGAAAATTTGCCAGCACTGGTGAAGATCAGAGCGATAAAAATAATCAAGTAAAGAGCTGCTCTAAGCCAGTCTTCGCCAAGTCGAACGCTCGTGTAGAGGGCGTCAGCCATTCCCAATGCTGCGCTGGCTGCGACCAATCTTGTCAAAAGACCGCAGGCAATGAGAAACGCGCCGATTGATTCGTTGAACGTGATCCACAAAGCCAGACCGAAAGGGATTGGGAAACCCATCCTAGCCATCAATGGCGCTAATCCGACAGATGACAAAGATTTCCCGGCGTGAAAGGCCGACCATTACCAGCCGATCTTTTGCACGCCGAAAGTAGCAACGAGCAAAAGTCCGCCTCCACGTAAAATCAGCAATCCTAGATCCTTGTGTTCTCTCATTGGCAACCAGACCCCAAGCAGGAAGAGCGAACGGATTCTGTGACGACTGTCAATTGCCTCACCAAATCCAGAGCTTCGGAAATCGGTTGCCTAACATCCCGTGGTCGCTAAAGAAGAAACTGATTCCCAGATAAACGCGGGTTAAAACAAAAAGCCATTGCCGTGAAGTGAAAACAGAAGTTCCTTCGACGACTTCAACGGGATTCAAAAAAATCAGGGCCTACACAAAATCGGCAAATTCTGTCTAGCCTTTCCTCTTCCTATTGATATCCGAAGAGTGTCTCGTGTGACGA
Organism: Verrucomicrobiota bacterium; assembly: GCA_003218475.1. GTDB lineage: Bacteria > Verrucomicrobiota > Verrucomicrobiia > Chthoniobacterales > UBA10450 > Udaeobacter. Next base: position 884 of record QHNR01000048.1, read on the forward strand.
AAGTGACGACGGTATTGGCCGGGTGCGATTTTTAGTGTCCGCTGAAAGACGTTTCGCATCGAGTTGACGTTTCCGAAGCCGCATTCGCCTGCGATCGTTTCCATGCTGTTGTGACTTTCTTCCAATCGCCGGCGAGCTGCTTCGACGCGGAGATGCTCGACAAATTTTGCGGGCGTAGTCTTCATTTCTTTGGTGAAGACGCGCGCGAAATTGCGTGGACTCATCGCTACGCGTTCTGCCAGCAGCGGCACGGTGAGCGGTTTCTGCAAATTATCGAGCACCCACGCTTCCAATTCGCGCAACGGTTTTCGATCGGTCAGTTGCAGTGATAACGCGGCGCTGAACTGCGATTGGCCGCCGGGTCGCCGCAAATACAGCACCAGATTGCGCGCAACCTGCAGAGCGAGGCGCGAACCGTAATCTTCCTCGACCAACGCCAGCGCCAGATCCATTCCAGCTGTGACCCCGGCGGACGTATAAATATTTTCGTCACGGACAAATATTGGATCGGCATCGACGCGCGCGCGCGGCGCGCGTTTGATCAAGGTCTGACACCAGTTCCAATGAGTCGTCGCGCGACGACCATCGAGTAAACCGGCGCGCGCCAGGAGCATTGCGCCAGTGCAAACCGAGCCGACTCGCCGGATTCGTCGAGCAATTCTTTTCAACCAGCGCACCGCTTCTGGATTCACTTCGTTCTGCTCGATCGCGTCGCCGCCGGCCACGAGCAGGGTGTCGATCTTTCCGCGCACTTCGCGAAAGGTCCTATCCGCGGTGATGCGCAGACCGCAGTTGGCAATCAGCGATCGACCGGAAGAAATGGTCGCCACTTCGACCGAATAAATCGGAGGCGATCCAAGATTCTCCCCGGTGTGTATTTCCGATGCCCGGGCGAAGACTTGAAGCGGTCCGACCAGGTCGAGAATCTCGACACCGGACCCCGCCACGAACACGATCCGCCGTGTCCCCGGTTCGAATGACGGTTTGTTATTCTTTAGTGCGCGTTTCGGTTTCAATTGGAGGAGCCGGATACTGCCGATTGCGGCGCGACGGCCGTGATAAATTTATCCGGGGCTGCGTCGAAAGTTTTCTTGTCGTCTTCCGAGCAGAAATAATAAGTCGCGCCCTTAAAGACGGATTTGGGCGCAATCTTTGGATCAACATCCATTCCGCACACCGTGCAAAGCGGATGCTCAGCGGTGGACATAAGTGAAGTGGCGTAGGTCTGATTCGAATCGGGATTCATCCAGCCTTCTCCCTGATATTCCATGTTGTAAGCGGTCTTCTGTGCCACTTCGCGGCCGTAATAGCGTTCGACCACGCGGAGCGCGAGATCGATTCCGGAAGAAAGACCACCGGCGGTTGCGAGATTTCCATTCTCGACGAAGCGGGCGCCGCGCTTGAGCTGAACGTCCGGAAATTGCATCGCGAAACGTCCAAATGCTCCGTGATAGGTGGTCGCGGATTTGCCGTTCAGCAGTCCGGTTTTTGCCAGAACAAATGCTCCTGTGCAAACCGACATCGTGACATCGGTGGTCTTCGAAGATTTTCTGATCCATTCCAACACCGCCGGGCTCGGTGCACTTTGAGCAGGAATGACAATCACCTTCGGCGGTGGAGCGTTTTGGATCGTGCAATCGGGAACGATCTGCATTCCGCCGCTGGTGCGGATCGGTTTCTTCGTTTCGGCCACCGTGTAGAGACGGAACGGTATTTCTTCGCTACCCGGGATCATGACGTCCTGGAAAACTTCCCACGGCCCGCAAAAATCGATTACGACCGCACCGTCGGAAATTAGAAAGGCGACCGGAATCTTGCCCTTGTCTGGCGGTCTTAGCGACGTTGTGTCGGTCGTGACTTCGTTCCGATTCGAGTGGTCATCTTTAACCGGACCTCCGGTTACGAATAATGCACTGAGCGCTAGCACACCCAGTGCAAGCAGGAAACCAAATCGAGTTAACCGGTAAACGAGCTCTATTCTATTCATCGTACGCGCATTCATAATCCGATTTTCGGATGACAGGTTCGTGGCAGCAATGACAACAATCATCATATTTCTGCCAACCGGCGGATGTTTAATCCAGCCGTTCTTAAGGAGCGCCGAGAAAACTCTTGTATCACGTGACGCGATCGTTCAAGACTTCGGCCAATTGCAAGATGAAGGTTGCCGCCTCGTTAATTTTGTGTCTCGCGTCACTCGCCCTCGCGGACGATTTCAAACTGATTAATGGGAAGGAATACAAAAACGTCACGGTAAGCCGGATTGAGCCTGACGGGATCGTGCTCAGAACTAAATCGGGAATTGCGAAGGTTTATTTCGTCGAGTTACCGAAAGACGTTCAGGAACATTTTCACAACAATGCCGCGAATGCTGCTGGACACTCTGCCAGTAAGGCGGCGTTTCAAAACCAGCAGGCAGAATTAGCAAGTCTTCCGCCGATTGAAGAAACCAAGGACAAAATTACGGAGGAAATCTGGCAATTTCGCTTGAAGACGCGACGGCTTTATAACGCCAGCAAGTTCGATGAACTCGAGGCTCTGGCTAGCCAAATACGTAGCGAACGCGGACGCTTTGGTAATGGCTCGTGGAAAATAGTTCAATTTTACGAATCACTCGGCTGTCGATCGGACGAGCCGGAAGGCATGTGGCAGCTCCACGCGCGTATTCACGAAAATTGGGATACTGCCAAGCCGCGTTCGATCACAGCACACGTAGCTCACGCAGACTTCCTTACCCAATACGCATGGCGCGCTCGCGGAAGCGGCTTCGCCAATACAGTAACAAAAGAGGGCTGGCGTTTGTTCAGCGAACGGCTGGCAAAAGCGAAAGAGCTCCTCGATAAATCGGCCGACTTCGAACCAAAGTGCCCAGTGTGGTGGCGTGTGCGTATGACGGTCGCGCGAGGGCAGGGATGGAGCTGGGACGATTACGAAAAACTTTTCCAGGATGCGAAAACGTTCGAACCCGCGTTTTGGGGTTATGATGTCGCTAAGGCCACGTACCTTTTGCCCAGATGGCACGGACAGCCGGGAGAGTGGGAGTACGCGCTCACCCTGGAGGATAACAGACCAAATGGTCTTGGATTGGAAACATATGCGCGGGTCGTCTACGCATTAAACGGTTATTACAAGAATATATTTCGTGAAACGCACGCTTCCTGGCCTCAAGCCCGTGAGGGCTTCGAGTTGATACGGCAGAGATATCCAGATTCCCTGGAGCTTTTAAGCGGCTATTGCCGGCTGGCTTGCTTAGCCGAGGACCGTGTTGTAGCGCGAAAACTTTTCGATCAGCTTGGTGGACGAATGATCGCTAATATTTGGGGCGATCAAAAGGATTTCCAGAATTATCGTAATTGGGCTTACAGCCGCTAGGAAGCCGCTCCGCTCCCAGTCAGCAACTGACCGCTGATCAACAACCGCTGATTTTACCGCTTATCGTAAACGGCGACGTTCTTGAACTTTTTTCCGTTCGGAGTCGTTCCAGTGATATTGGCAGTACGATTCTTTCCATCAGCGGAGACGACAGTCCGACTCGCCACAGTGACTTTCCCGCCTTTCTTAATGGTTACCTCCAATGTTCGATCATCGACTTTTCGATAGGAGCGAGTGTCTGCGTTCGGGTCGCCGGTAACAGGATAATCCTTCCCGTCGAACTTGCCCGACCACTCGACGTGCATGGGCTTACCGTTCGCGTCAATGCCGTCACCTGTTCCTTTTATGTTCCCGAGCCTGTCTTTGAAGGTAATGGTGGTGAACTTTGCTGTCCCGGGTGTGATTTTCGATTTTGCCTCGTTCAGCTTCCAAGCGCCCATAAGTGGATCGGCGGCGAAACACAGCGTCCCTCGCAAGAAGCAAAATGCCAGAGTTAGTCCAAGAGCTTTCGTTTTCATGTGGCCATCGAGACAGGAGTTCGATGGAGCGTCAATATTTTTCCAAGTTAACGGCAGCCGCTCGTGGTTGAGATCCAAAATCTTCTCTGAGAAATTCTGTGTAACTGGATTCGACTTTGCTCACCGCGGTGTCGGTGTAATCTGCAGCCATGGCTAAAACAATGCGCGCAGTCCAGGTTCCGCGTGGTGGCGGGCCGTTGGAGTTGGTTGAACGAGATATTCCCGAGCCGCAACCGGGATGGGTGCGGGTCAAGGTCGATGCGTGCGGCGTTTGTCACAGTGATTCATTCGTCAAGGAAGGACTCTGGCCAGGTATTCAATATCCGCGCGTGCCGGGACACGAGGTGATTGGAGTTGTCGATCTTGCCGGCGAACGAGTGAAGCCATGGAAAGATGGTCAGCGCGTCGGGGTCGGCTGGCACGGCGGGAATTGCGGTTATTGCGATCACTGCCGGCGCGGCGAGTTCTTTGCGTGCGAAGTCGCGCTCTTGACGACCGGGATCTCTTTCGACGGTGGTTACGCGGAATACATGGTTGCGCCAGCGGAAGCGCTGGCCCGCGTGCCTGACGGATTATCTGCGCTCGATGGTGCGCCACTGATGTGCGCGGGCGTGACGACTTTCAACGCGCTGCGAAACAGCGGGGTAAGAGGCGGCGATGTTGTTGCAGTGCTCGGGATTGGAGGGCTCGGTCATCTGGGCGTGCAGTTCGCAGCGAAGATGGGATTCAAAACGGTGGCGATCGCGCGCGGGAAAGACAAGGAAGCATTCGCCAAACAACTCGGCGCACACCACTACATCGACAGCCAGGCATCCGATCCGGCGGCGGAACTGAACAAGCTCGGCAGCGCGAACGTTGTAATCGCGACCGTAACGAATGCCGATGCGATGGCAGCGGTGCTCGGCGGGCTTGCGCCCAACGGCGTGCTCATGGTGATCGGTGCAGCTGGTCCGCTTTCCGTTGATCCGATTCTGCTCCTTAGTGGTTGCCGCTCCGTCAAAGGCTGGTACTCCGGAACCTCGATCGATTCACAAGACACGCTAAACTTCAGCACGTTGAATGCCGTGCGCTCGATGAACGAAGTTTTTCCGCTGGAACGAGCCGCCGAGGCTTACGACCGTATGATGAGCGGCAAGGCGCGGTTTCGCGTCGTTCTGCAAATCGGCCAGAAAGGCTAGAGCCAGGAGTCAGAATCAGTGATAAACAAAAACATCCGTTCATTCGGATGCCTGTTCACACAAGCCGCTGGAAAAGAATGAAGCTGATCACGATGGTTTGGACGAGAAAGAAAATGGCATAGAACTGGTGATAACGTTCGTTCCGCGTGATGGCAGCCGTCATCATCCCACTGAAATAGACCACAGTGCTGATGATGTATGGCGTTCCTAATGCAAAAAATGCGGGACACCTTTGAGCAACGTGTCAGCGATATCAACCACGGTAAACATGCTGAAAATCACGAAGAAGACGCGATGGTTTTCATAGTAATGGGTTTTGTAATCGACTGATTCGTCGATGCTGCCTTCCCGCGGAAAAGAAGCATCGAAGCGAGAAACAAAATCGTGGGTGAGATGAGAACGAAGACGAACAGGTAAAACGTCCATTCTTGCTGGTTGCGCCACCGACAGAAAATCCACCACGCTATGACGAGATAAATAAAGAGGTTCGCAATCCAAATAACGTGCACCCAATAAATGCGGCGGTGCATCCGCGCCTGCAGCATTTCGCCGACACCAGCCAGCACGCGTGTCATGCCCAAAGCCAGAATGATTGAGATAAGAACGGAGATATACTCGAACGCATTCATCATTTGGAAATGTTCGCCACAGCGAATCCGTCCGAAGGCGGATTTGATGTAAGAGGCTTAATGTTTGATGTAAGCATGAATTCGCGACCATAATCAAAATGAAATCGCAGTACGATGTCGTAATCCTGGGAGCTGGACACCCGCTTTCGCCAAGGCTTCGGCGTGGCCAGCAACGGCTTGTCGCGTCACACTGAATCGCTCTGATGAAATCTCGATATGATGTTGTGATTTTGGGAGCGGGACACAACGGACTCGTGGCCGCGTCTTATCTGGGAGGCGCTGGGTTGAGCGTGCTATTGCTGTAGAAAAATGATTACATCGGCGGAGCGACCACTTCGCAGAGAGTGTTTCCCGATTTCGACGCGCGGCTTTCGCGGTATGCGTATCTGGTGAGTTTGCTTCCGCAGAAAATCATCCGCGACCTCGGCCTGAATCTCGAGCTGCGCAGACGCGCGATTGCGTCGTGTACGCCGTACGTGAGCCATGGCCAGCATGGCGCACTGGTTTTGAGCAACCTCGATGAAGAGGTGAGCCGTAAATCGATTGTCGATCTGACTGGAAGCGAAACCGAGTTCGAGCGGATGAAAAATTTCTACAATCTATCGCGCGTTTTTGCGGAGCAGGTTTGGGACTCGATGCTCGAGCCGCTCCTTGCGAAAGACGAAATGGCGGGCCGGTTTAAGGATAATGAAATCTCCCGCGAGGCATGGCGCAGTTTGGTTGAGGAACCGCTCGGGAACGCGATCGAGCGTTATTTCCGAAACGATCTCGTGCGCGGCCTTGTTTTCACCGATGCGAAGATTGGCGTGTTCACGTATCCGCACGATCCGTCGCTCGTGCAGAACCGCTGTTTCCTTTATCACCTCATTGGAAATAAGACAGGCGAATGGAAGGTGCCGGTCGGCGGGATGGGCGCGGTGTCATCCGAGTTGGAACAGACGGCGCGTAAAGCTGGCGCCGAAATTTTAACGAACGTCAATGTGCACGCGTTGAACGTGACGGGGAAAACGCGCAGCGTCGAATTTCGCGTCGATGGTAAACTCGAGACGGTCGACGCGCGATTTTTACTCGTGAACTTCGGCCGAAACGTGCTCGCAAGATTTACAGGTCGATTATTTCAGCCGGATCGCACTGATGAAGGCTCTGTGTTCAAGATGAACATGCTTTTGTGCCGATTGCCGCAACTGAAGGCGAAAAAATATCTGGCCACTGAGGCCTTTTGCGGGACCTTTCGCAGCGACGAAGGCTATGAGCAAATGAATGCCAGTTACGACCAGGCGTCTGGAGGCCGGTTGCCGGAGAACACGCCGTGCGAGATGTATTGCCACACGCTGACCGACGAGAGCATTCTCGCGCCGGACCTGCATGAGCGGGGATTTCACACGATGACGTTGTTCGGACTCGATTCGCCGTGGAGCTTATTCGCGAGAGACAATGCGAACATGCGGCGCGAAGCGGAGAAAAGATTCCTGGCGAGTATTAACCAGTGGCTGGAACAACCCATTGAAGATTGTCTCGCTGTGGCGCGTGATGGCCGTCGCTGCATCGAAAGTAAAAGCCCGGTCGATATCGAGGACGCGCTGGGAATGTATCATGGGAACATCTTTCAAAACGCGCCGACGTTTCCTTTTGCCGCGCGCAAAGAGCAGGTCGGCACCTGGGGCGTAGAGACTGAATTCGAAAATGTGTTCCTCTGCGGATCGAGCGCGCTACGCGGCGGCGCCGTTAGTGGGATTCCAGGTCATAACGCGGCGATGAAAGTCTTAGAAGCGATTAACAAAGCGCCGAAGACCGAACGCTGAATATCCAATGCGGAATTCAGCAAGTCTCGCTGATTTGGAATCGCTCGACGCGATCATCGCGGCGACGTACGACGTGATCTCCGGACCTGCCGGCAAGAAGCGCGACTGGGACCGTGAGCGTTCACTATTTATTTCCGGCGCACGCCTCATTCCCAACCGCCGTCGAAGCCGGCAGAAACGACGATGTCGATCTTGCGCCGCAGATCCTCGACATCGAGGGTTACATCGCACGTGTCGAACCGCTCATCGAGAGACAGGGTTTCTACGAAAAGGAAATCGCCCGGCGCGTCGAACAATTCGGGCAGATTGCGCACGTTTGGAGCGCATACGAATCGCGTCACGACCCGAGCGACGCTGAGCCATTTATGCGCGGAATTAACAGCATCCAGCTTTTCAATGACGGCAGTCGTTGGTGGATTGTGAGCATTTATTGGCAGCACGAAAGCGCGCTCCACCCGCTCCCCGACAAGTATCTTTAAGGTTGTGCCTTCTTTACGGGCGCGTGGTCTTTGTTGATTAGGACGGCCTGCTGCGGATGCGTGTCGCGGTAGCATTTCGTTGCCAAACCGAGCACGAACGCCGCGAGGACAAATACGGCTACTCGCTTTTCCGTAGGAGTGAGGCGGAATCTCTGCCTCACTTCATCGAAGCTGAAGCGCCGGACCTTTTTCAACTCGCGAACGTTTTCAAGATCAATTCTGAGATTGACCCGTGTGCCGCGGCTGAACCAGAACCGAGCGCCCGTAACGCAGCGATGAAGGGCCCGGAGACAATAAGGCTAGGCACTCGCGCTGCGATGTGTCGCCGCGGCGAGCGCAGCGCGCCGTGGTTACCTGTGGGCGGTAACCGCATCAATTTCCTTTGCGAATTTATCGAGGCTAATCGCGGTAGGTCCGGGCGCATAACGCAAGGCGATGTACGTTTCGGTGATCTGGCGAACACACTCGGACGCGTTAGGCAATGATTGGGCCGCCCGTTTTGCGAAATCCGATGGGCCCTCCCACGGATCGCGTTGCACCCCGATGCGGGCAAGCTTCTGACAGTAGCGTTCATACAACGCCTGAATCCGATCGGCGCGAGGGCGCGTCTGCAATTGCATCCAGCCAGCGTAAATGATTAGCAGCGCAGAGACAACGATCAGCACCTGCATGACGAGCGGGAAAGGTCCGCTATTGGTTAGTCCCAGCGAAGTGAGCAACACGTCTTGGACGTCGGCGTCGAAAGCCAGGACGCGAGTATCCCACTGATAGTTGAGCGCCTCCCAGATCAACCGAATCTGGTTGACGAGAGGCAACCGCGCCAACTGCGTCACGAATGCGGTCCGGCCAGTTGCCATTTCCCCGGAAGCGATGCGGCCGGCTAAAAACGAGCTGAGATCCAGACTCGCTCGGTCGGGGGCAACTGCGGTGGTTGGATCGATTCGCGTCCATCCGTTCTCTGGAATCCAGACTTCGCACCAGGCATGGGTGTCGGCCTGGCGCACGAGAAAGAATCCGCCCAAGTCATTGTATTCGCCGCCCAGATAACCGACCACAACCCGCGCCGGAATTCCAGCCAGCCGCATCAGAGTAGCGAAACTGGCAGCGTAATGTTCGCAAAAGCCCGTTCGACGACGAAAAAGAAATTCGTCCAGATCGTTCTTGTTGTATTCGCCAGGTGACAATGAATAGCGGAATCCTTGCGTCCGAAAAAACTGGAGGGCGCTAGCCACGGTCGCCCGAGGCCCGGAATTTCGTGCGGCCAAGGAGCCTGCCAACTCGCGCACCGCGGGACTAATGGATGCGGGTAGCTGAAGCGCTTCCCGGCGTTCGCGGGCACCGAGTTCCTTTCCTATCGGGTCAGTTGATGAGAGCACTTCATACCGTCGCGATTTTCGAATCGGCTGAACGCTGTACAGATAATTGCCGCGCGCGAGCATTGCGCCGGAAGGGATTCCAAAGGGCCGATCTAGCGCAAACATCCACCGGGCCCCATGCGGTGCGATGGTAATTCGCTGGCGAATTGCCTTGTCGCTGGCGGGATATTGCCGAGACGAATCGGAAATGGACGCTGGCGCATAAGGCGCTCGCCATTCCAAGCCTTCGCAATGCCACATGACCAGCCCCCGCCAATACATTGGCCCGGCAGGCCTGGTCCTGCGGTCGGGAAACTCCGCGCGAAAAGCAATATCGGAAGAATTCGCAAGCATTTCGATACCGCCGGGAGAAAGCCGATCGGAAAAACCGGTCATCGCCGCGTGAAGGTCGCCGATCCGAAACTGGAAACCTGTATTGATTCGCGGAAACAGGAGGAACAATAAAACAACAACTGGCGCGGCCTGAGCCACCAGTTTCAAGGTCGTCGCCAGCGGCAGCCAGAAAGCACCAGGTGATGATCCACGATGAAACTGAACCAGCGCCGCAATCAGTAATGCGAACGCGACAAAGAGACAGAACGCGATCGCAAGGTCCTGCGAAAGGAGAAAGCCGCAAAGACAAAGCACCCACGCCATCGTCACCATCACTTGAAACTCACGCGCCGTGTGGGCTTCGAGAATCTTCAGCGATACCAGAACGGTCAGAAGCGATACGGCAGGCTCAATGCCTTTGAGAGTATTGTAGCTGAGAAAGATTGCACCGAGCGTCAGAGCCATGAGAATCAGTTTCAAACTAGTCGAGCGAAGCCGGTAACCTCTTGGCTCCATCCAGAATTTCAGCACGAGCGCGAAAAGAAAAAGAAACGGCACCCAGCTTGCGAGCGTGCCAAGCAGCGCGGGAAGTGTGAACAGCAGCGCGGCGGCGAGCCAAAGCAGCGGCCGGCGTGGGATAGTGGTATCTCTCCACTGCTGTGTGCGTCTGCTGTTCCTGCTGTTGCTCATGCTCCTTCCTTGCCCGGGAACAAACTCAAGGCGCGCAGGCATCGGTGAAAATGCGCCTCTCCAACAGCGGGCGCGATCTCTGTGTTTGGCAAACGTAAACTGTAGGGCCGTCGCACGCGTTCGGCTTCGATCACCCACAGCGCAAGTTGCGACAGTCTTTCTTCAGCGCCGTGAAAACGTAGTGCAGAAAAATCGAGGTGCACGGAGCCTTCCGCTTCGGCCGCAAATTGTTTTGTCATGAGTGGCTGTCCGCGCGCCACGGCTCTCCAATCGATGTGACGTTGCGATTCGCCCGGCACATACGCACGGACACCTGCAAAGTCATCGCCTTCTGCAAGCTCCGTTTGTGGCCGGCTGTGCGGTGAACGCGCACGATGCATCGGGAGCCGGGGATCGCCCGACGGCTTTGGATATACCAGGTAAGTTTGCGAAGAGCCAAATTTTTTCAAAACGCGAACGAAACCGAGCGGATAAGTACTCGTTAGCCGAAGCGTTGCGATCCGGTGTTCGCCCCGCTGCTTCGCTGGGAATCGGAGCGTTACACGAGCGGCCTTGCCGGCTGGAATGCAATCAACGTGTTTGCGCTTGCCGCCTCGACCCGGCACCACCAATTGGATTCCGCGACGCGTGGCACGCGAACAATTCATGATCTCGACCGGCAGGGAAACCTCCTGACCTGCAAACGCCGGCTTCGCAGATTCCGGCGCTATGGTCACATCTGCCAGATTGAGCAGCGTGTGCGGGATTGAAACCAGAAACACCGCGGTTAGCGCAAACAGCAGCAGATAAACGGCCGGGCTATTTTGGCTCGATGCGGCGTACCACATCGCGCCCAGCACAAACAGCAGCCCCGCAAAACTCGCAGTCGGGTAAAGCAGCGGAAATTTTCCTGCTTTCACGGGACAGGAACGCTGTGCAGCAGATTATCAGCGAGTGTGCGTCCGCTTTGTCCGGGTTGCTCGATATCGTGCCCGAGCCGATGCCCCATCACTGTGATACCGATCGCTTGAATATCCTCGGGCAAAACCATGTCGCGGCCGTTCATTAGTGCCCATGCCTGGGAGGCGTGCAACAGGGCCAAACCGGCACGTGGCGACAAACCAGGGTTGTGACGCTGTCGCGACGCATCGAGTAAATCCTGCAAATAGTCGAGCAGCGCCGCCGAAGCGTGCACCTTTCGCACGTTATCCTGGATCTCTATCAGGGTTCGTGGGCTGATGACGGGCTTCAGTTCCTTCAACATCTCGCGCCGATCCATCCCTAAAAGCATGGCGCGCTCGCTAGCCCGCTCCGGCACACCCAGCTCGATCCGCATGAGAAAACGGTCCAACTGCGATTCAGGCAATGGAAAGGTGCCCACGGCAGTTTGCGGATTCTGCGTTGCGACTACAAAAAACGGCTCGGGCAGCTCGTAGGTCACGCCGTCGATCGAGATGTGGTGTTCTTCCATCGCTTCCAGAAGCGCGCTTTGTGTTTTTGGCGTCGCCCGGTTTACCTCGTCGATCAGCACCACTTGCGAAAAAAGTGGACCACGATGAAAAACGAACCGCTGCTCATCGCGGTCGAAGATGGAGTTGCCGAGAATGTCGGCAGGTAACAGATCGCTGGTAAATTGGATGCGTTGAAAGGCGAGGGCGAGGGAGCGTGCCAACGCCTGGGAGAGCGTGGTCTTGCCCACGCCCGGTATGTCTTCGATCAGCAGGTGGCCGCGCGCGAGCAGACACGCGACGGCGAGCTTCACCGCGTGGTTCTTTCCTACAATCACCTCGCAAATCTGCTTTACGAACGCGTCAACATCGTCCGTCACGCTCGAATCATCTGCAGGAATAATGGGCTGCGCAAACATCGTTTCCATTTGGGGGTTCAGGAGATCAGCTGCTGAATTTAAGGCCTAACGGAGAAGAGAATATGATCAATGAATGATAATCAGTGAAGCATAATGTCACGTTACAGCGTGGAACGCTGATTACTGAATCACCGATCACTTAACTCGGTCGTCGGCTTTGGGGAGACGCGTTTGGCCTTTGTCGCCGTTACGGAGCTTGCTTGCTCTATTTTCCAAGTCGCCGGGGTAGGGGAGAAATGCGTGTCGCGATAGCATTTCGTGCTAAGCCAAGCACAACGGCTGCAAGAACAAAAACGGCTACTCGCTTTTCTGTTGGAGTGAGGCGGAATCTTTGTCTCGCTTCACCGAATTTGAAACGCCAGTTGTTCTTAACCACGAATGAACACCCGCCTTCGCACGAGGCTATGGCGAGGCAGGCGAATAAACACAAATAAAGAACTTGCTCCCAAATGATGCGAGTTAATCCGAATGATTTTTCGTCGGCGCTTGTTGCTTTTGCGGTGGTCGAATCGAAACGGATCGATAATGGCCCTTGACGTGGAAGTCGTAGAACTGTGCCTTTGACGCGGCCGACATCAGGTCGCGATAAACCGCAGGCGGCACCCCGAGATAACGATAAACAGCGCCATTTACGAATTCGATTTCGAGACTGTGCCGGCGTTTGCTGTAGCCAATCTTTGCGATTGCCGTCGATTGAACCGGCTGCCGCGGGATGCGAGAAACGACATGATTCGGTGCCGCTGACGGTTCCGCGCAATACGCCGACGGGATGGCTTCGAGCATTGCAACGAAGACTGCGAGCGAAACGCGTAGCATGGCGGCAATCTAACCACGAATGAACACGAATGGACACGAATTCAAAAGCAATCTGCTTCTACTCGCAAGCTCAACGGCTGGTACTACAGAACGCAAGCCAATCCGTAGAGCCAAGGCGTGTTTAGCCGCTTGTTTGTGAAACAACAACTTCTCATCATTAGTGTCTATTCGCGTTCATTGGTGGTTAACTCATCGCCCGAGAGGCGTGGTGACTTCTGTGCCCGATGGTGGCTTAAAGTCGAAACTCGACGCAGGAACCGGCGCACGCGTTTGGTTCGAATACGTCGTCACGATTCGATCGCCGTTCGGCAGCAGCATATCGGTGCGTTCGACACGCAAGTTTTCGTTGATATGCAAATCAAGCTTTTGAAACGCTCGCTTCATCGAACCCGTCCGCGGCAACAGTGTCAGCTCATATCCTTTGTCGCTCTTTATCGCAGTGATTTGGAACGTGTTTTCGATGTTCTCCAGATTTAATGCGGAATTGATGGCAGCGACGGTGGAATCCAGCGGCGAACCTTTGCCCAGTGGATAACGCTCCGCCGATTTAAAGTTTGGATAGTAAATCCAGAGCTGACGGCCATCGCTGACCGTGACACTGGGCGAATTGCCTTTGACTTCGCGCCGGAATTTGTTCGGCGGCTGGAACCAAATCGTGCCCGAGCTCAGGATCGGCTTCTTCATCAGCCGAAGCACTCTTTGTTCCTGAAAATCGGCCTGCGTGCTCCGGTTCTGTCGAACTCCTGCGAGAAGATTCTTGAGATCAACCTCGGGAAGCGGCGCTGTTTTCGCAGTAGATGTCAACGTGACAAAGGCCAGCACCGCAAACACGAATGCGCGCATGCCATGATGTTATGCCGTCAGATCGAATTCTCAAAGCATGCGAAGATCTGTGTTCGCTGAACGGCGAGCGCACGTCCTTGCCGGGACAACTCCGAGTAAGCGGCAGACAAGGATGCGTGCGCTCCCCAATATCGGTTCGCTTAAGGTTGGTCCTCAGTGATGATGCCGAAAAGGCCGTGCTCTTCGTCTGCGATTCCAGCGGCGAAGAAAACTCCTCCAGCCTGCGCAGGGAGAAGATCCCACAAGCCATCAAACTGGAGCGGTGTGCCATCGAGGCGCATGAGCGTCTCGATAAAAGTCTCAGGAGTGGTCGGATCGTAAACGTTAATGAGTCCATCCCCGAAATTACCGACCCAAAGTTCGTCTTCCACGACAGTGAGTCCCCATGGAGCGTTCAGGTTGCCATTTGAGACCAAGCGTCTGAGGAAGTTGCCGCTGGTGTCAAACACATTGATGAAGCCACAGCCGGGACAGGCAACGTCATCCTCCCTTTTGGGATCCTGCTTGGCGTAGGTCACAAAAATTTCACCGTTGAAATTGCGGATGCCGAATGGCCCATAACCAGCCGGAAGGTTTGGATCGGTGAAGCCGTTCGGAGTAACCTGCTGAAAATTTTCGTCGAAGGTTGCGACCTTCCCGTTATGAAAATCTGTCACATACAGGAAATTGTGATCATTGGCGACGCCTAGCGTTTATGTGGGGCATGCAAGGTGGATTCTTGCATTATGAAGGTGCACCCGGTTTTATCCCTACGCCCGATGTCACGCCGGGCGCACTTGACGCCCTTGCAAGTAATCATCTTCTTCATATTCGGACTGAGCCGGGCGATAAATTCGGCGCAAGATACTGCACGCTGAGCGGCGAAGCCTATGAGGCTGTTGATTCCAATTTCGCCGCTCCGGACTGTTTCGCATTGACGTCCGAACCGCTCTGAATCGCAAAAGTTCAGAGCGGTTCGGGATCATCGTTAACAATCATTGCGGGCCTGGCGGCTGAGTCAGAACAATTGATCCAAACAACCCGTGATCTTCCTCAGATGGGCCAGCAGTAAAGAACATGGTGGTGGTCAAGCCGTTTGCACTGGTCGGCGTAGTTCCATGGCCGAATTGCAGTGCCCAAAGCCCGTCGATTTGGATCGGCCTGCCGCCAGACGAATGCATCAGTCCAACAGCTTCGAATTCACCAGCCGGAGTGAGCGAATTTGGATCAAACGCATGAATGCGGCCGTTTCCGAAATTGCCCACGAGTAAATCGCCACTAAACCTGCCAAAGCCCTCGGGTGCGAGTGCCAGTCCCCAAGGCGAATTGAGTTCACCCGCGGAGGCGACGCGCTGAATGAAGTTGCCCTCCAGGTCATAGGCGTCGACGAAACCATTCCCCGGTCCCGCAACGTCGTCTTCCGCGTCCTCATCCTGAAGGGCGTAGGTAACGTAGAGAGTGCCGTTAATGTTCTGGATTCCGAACGGGGCAAAGCCCGCAGGAAGATTTGGATCGGTGAAATTCCCGGACAACGTGACTAAGTCAAACGAGCTATCGAAAACATCTACTTTACCGTTATGAAAATCGGTCGCATACAAAAACTGTCCCGCAGTACGACTATCGATTGCCAGACCTTTATAGATCGCTCCATGCGCCTGCGCATTCGCATTCGGGACGACGGTAACAATGGGGGCTCCTCTGAACGCCGAGATTGTGCCGTCCTCACTGGAAAAGATAAACCGCGCTGCAGACGGACTGCCGACACCCCCGTTGTTTACTATAAAGCCAGTGCCACCGTTAAAGACGAGGCCCGTGGGATTCCCTTGCGCGCCACCCGCCCCGGGAACCGTAAAGGTTGCCTGAATCACGTCATTGGCGATGTTGAACAGCGTGGTTTTGCCAGTGCCGTTATCGGAAAACCACCAGGGTGATGTTGGACCCGAGTCCAATCCCCAGGCGTTCACTACGTTTGAATCCGTATGGTCCGCTAACCCCGGAACATCTGACACGATATTGTGCTGGGCATAGAATTGCGATGGACCTGGCATCCCAGCAGCAGCTGCAGACGCGGCCGTGAAAATTACTGCTGCTAACGAGAGCAGACCGATTTTTATGTAAGCATGAGTCGTTTTCATAGGTTTTGATGATTGTTTTTCTGTCGGAAGAATCGCACCGATCAGTTCCGCGTGGCGCATTGGAAAAGTAACACTTTTGTTACTTTTGCGGAGTTTGCTCGCAGCGACAGCTTGGCCGCAAGGATGCTTGGTCTGCGTTTAGCGCCAGCGGCGCTCTGCTCACATGAGTCTGGGGCAGCGCCCCAGGGAATTCGAATCACACCAATAACCGAAGCGCTGAAAGCGCGATTTAGCACCGCATGATTCGCCCTTTCAGCGCTGGCGATTTCGACTCGATAAATCTTGGGGACCTGGCCCCAGGCTTGTGATGAACGCTGCGCCGCTGGCGCTAAACGGAGGCGATGCCTGCCTGTGGAGTCTAGCTCGCAGCAGCGAGCCCGTCCGATGGCGGACTCGAAACCTAATCTGCCGATCGGATCGTATAACCGACGTGGCGCACAGTGTGAATCAACGGCGGATCACCAATCTTTTTTCGCAGCCGGCCGATGAAAACTTCGACCAGCTTCGTGTCGTACTCATGCGCGTGTTCCCAAACGCGTTCGCAAAGCTCCGTGCGTGTGAAGACGCGGCCGGGCTCTCGCATCAGGACCTTCAGTAACATCAGCTCACGCGGAGAAAGCTCGATGCGTTCCGCGCCGCGGTGAACGTCGTGGGTAGCCAGGTCGAGCGTGAGATCGCCAACGCGCAACGACATTACCGGTTCCTCTGGGTAACGGCGGCCGAGAGCGTGCACGCGCGCCACCAGTTCCTGCATTGCAAACGGCTTCGGCAGATAATCGTCAGCTCCAAGCTCCAACCCGGTTACACGATCATCCAGAGCGCCGCGCGCGGTGAGCAGCAATACACGGCTTGCGAGGTGTTGTTTGCGGAGGCGTTGTAACACTTGGAAGCCGTCGATTCCAGGCAGGCGGATATCGAGCACGATGAGGTCGAAAGGCGTCTTTCTCACTTCGTCCAGGGCGGCTTCGCCATTGTGAACTGCTTTCGGATCGTGGCCGGCCTCGGTCAACGCAGAAGCGATTTTCCGCGCTACAGCGGCTTCATCTTCGACGATCAGGACACGCATGGATTAGAAACGGATGGTAAACTGTGCGGCAAACAAATGATTGTCCTCGCCAGGACCGGTGGTTTCATGCTGAAAGCCATACTGCAATTTTAACTGCATGTGTGGTGTGAAACGATAGGCTGCCGCGATGTCGATCCTGCCGAGGTCTGGACTCCAGTTAACGTTATGGCCGTAGCCATCGCTGATGGTGCTGAAGAGTTGCTGATTCCAGCGAATCGCGCCGAATAGCTGCGGGGTAAATTTGTACTTCGCTTCGATGTAATAAGCGAATGTGTCTGCGTTTCCCACTCGAGGCACTTCGAAGCGGGCTTCGTAGAACTCGGCCCAAAGTTGCAGATGGCGCCAGGCAAAACTGACGTCCTGCCCAAGAACAAATTCGCGATAATCATCGATGTCACGTCCCGGCGGCAGCGTGGGTTCGGCCTCGCGCCGAAAGTATGGGCCTTCGCTCGCTGACAACCCGAAGTTCCACGCCTCGTTAGGGCGGAACCCGAAGCGCCCACTGAAAGTTGGATTCTCGAAGCCATTTTCCGTGACGTACCACGATTCCGGGCGCGACGAGAGCGATGCATTCTTCATTTCAACAGCGTAATCAAATTTGCCAAGTTGGCCGGAGACAGAAATGCCACTCGCGTAACTAGGTCCCCAGATTACCGGATTAAACGCGTACTTTCCCTCGTAGTAAGGACCGTAGAGGAACTCCAACGGTGAAAACGCAGCGTATTTATCCTGAATGGCCGTGACATTTTCATAAACTAGCGGCCCGTTGATAAATGGATTGTCCCACGACAAGTGCCGCGGAACCCAATTGCCCACGACCGTGGCGAACTTGCCGATCTGTACTGTGAAGCGGCCATCCTCCCACGGCGTGACGCGCAATGCGTATTCGTCGAGCCGCACCTGAGCGCCGTGATCGCTGGGATCAAACCTGCGATCGAGCCGTGACTGCGCGAAGAAATAAATCTGTGATCCGATTTGCGCGTCGAGAAACAGGGTCAAACGCGGATTGAAAAGCGTGTCGATGTTGCTGTCGATGAGACCGGGCGCGGGTTGTTCGAACTGATAGATTTCCAAATCGAGCGTGCCGCTCAAGCGTACGCGCAGATTGTCGTGAAATGCGGAAATGCTCAGCGCCGTATCCAGGCGATCAAGAAAGTCATCAACATCGAACGCGCACGCTGTGCAGGCCAACATGCACAGGCTGAAAGCGTGCAACTTCATGCAACTCCATTAACACCGTCCACAGCTGAAAAGCGCACTTCAAATTCGGTCCAATCGTTTTCAGATCGGACCAACCGCAAATCGCCCCCGTGCAACCGCGCGAGTTCGCGGGCCAGATTCAAGCCGATCCCGTGGCCCGAAGCCGCCGAGGGAGTTGAGCTGTGATGGAAGCGCTCGAAGATGTTTTCGCCAGGTGGAATTGTACGGCCGGTATTCCCGACGGTCAGCATAACCTCGTTGCCATTGGCGTGTCCGTTGACCCGAATCCGCCCGCCAGGGCGATTGTACTTTCGCGCGTTCTCCAGGAGATTTTGCACTATAAGCGACGTGTATCGTTTTTCGCCGGCCACAAACAGGCCGCGCGGAAATTCCTTTTCGATCTTCACGTCGCGCGAATCGGGAAGCGCGCCGAGATCGTCCAGCCACTCGTCAACGACCTGGCTGAGATCTACCGGTGTCGAGGCGATTTCGAGATGACCAGCGTCCATGCGTGACAACAGAAGCAAATCGTCGATTACGCCAGTCAAACGATGCGTTTGATGAAGCAGTGCCGACAATTCCTCGTAAATCTCGGGCTTGAAACCTTCGCGCGCCATCAACGATTCAAGGCCAATGCGAAAGACTGTAACCGGGCTTTTCAACTGATGTGAGGCGTCGGCAGAATATCTTGAAGATCGTTGCAGCTCCTCGGCAGTCGAAGCTAGGGCGGCTTCGGCGCGTTTTCGCTTTTCTCGATTTTCTTCCGAATCCAGCGCCAGCTTTTTCACTGGCACCGAAAGCCTGAGCGCGACCAGGTGGCTTGCGACGAAACCGCCTAACAAAAGCAACGCGCCGGCGCCGCCAATTTGCCAGCGGAGCCGATGCAGCTGTGCCAGAGAGTAACTCAGTGGGTAAACAGAAATTTCGTAAGCTGGCGGAAAGAGCGAAGCCGGGTTGAGCCGCTTATAAAATACGAGCTGTGGTGCACCACCAAGGTCCACGCGAAAGTAGTTTTCACCTTGGTTAGAATTGGCGAGCGCAGCTGCCAATTTGTCATTCAGAGTGGCGTGGGTGGCTTTGGGAAGCGCGGGCAGATGCAGCTGGCCGTTCGTCCAGAGTCCGCTTTTCATCCCGGTGTGTTTATCTTCCAACTCAAGTGGTTTGAACCCGATCACGAGCGCGGAAATTACTTCGCCGGTGTCACTCGAAAAAATCGGCACCGCTATCAATTCATCGATCGCTCCGCCGCCTGCCTCGGTATTTTCCTGGATGTAACCGATTTGCTGCGTCTCCGGCAATTTGTCCAAGGCGAGTTGCACTTCCGTTTTGGCGTCCAGTTTTCCAACATCGTAGGGATTCAGCGGCTTGATGACCGCACCGTTACTGTCGAGGAAGCGATAAAATCTCGCGTGAAGCGATTGCGCCGCTTGCTCGGGAGGCGGCTCCTCGCCTTCCATTAGATCGCGCAACTCATCCTATGCGCTCGGATACAATAAATCGATTGCGTTGTCCTCGATTGCCGCGTGGATCCGCGACTTGGCCGCGAGCGCATTGCAACGATCCGCCAGTGTAGCGTGACGAAGCTCCTCGAGTTTGTGTAGCGAAGAAAGTTCCGTCTGAAAAATCTGCTGCAAGTTTCGCTCTGCATCGGCCGTGACCTTGCGCTGTGCCAGATAAAAACTGAGACCGGTCAGCGTCGCGACGATGATCATCATGGCGGTAAACAATCGAGTGCGAAAGCGCGCTACGCCTTTGTCTCTCGGTTGCTCCGCGGGACTCATGGAAAATCAACGTGGAACGTTTCCCCGTTCTTCAACTCCACAGGCCTTTCTCGAGTAGTTCTGCTGTCGATCCACGCCTTGAGAATGTAGCGACCCGCTGGAAGCCCCTCTAATCGAAAGTGTCCAGTTGTGTCTGTCATCACAAAATACGGAGTACTCAAGACGAGGATCAATCCACGCATGTGTTCGTGAATGTCGCACCGAAGTATGATAAGGCCCGGCTTATCGAAAACTTGCGTCGGGATCGGTCGCTCATCCGTCCGATAACGACCAAGATCAAAACGTTTGGCAGGTGAGTAGGAAAAAATGTTGTGATACGTGTCATCAAGATTTGGGAATTGAACTTTGGTTCCGACCCGCACCGGGAGAAGCGAAGGAACAAACGTCAAATCTTTTTGCGCGACTTGTTTCGTCTGCAGCGAAGCCGGTTGGGGAAAAGAACCCTCGAGATAAACCACCGCCAGAGGGGGCTGTGTGGAAAGAACGCCGCCTTTCGTAACAATCTGATAACGCTTCGCCTGCACCGGCGCCGAAAGCGATTTTGGGAGTTCGACGCGTCCCTCTACAGCGGCGCTCGCCAAAAGCGCAACGGGAAGGATGGGAAAAACCGCGTTTAGCCAAAGCAACCCGCGCAGGCGCATTTTCTCAGTAGTTTAGCAGGTGTTTCATCGGACGGAAAGCACTCGCCCCGGTTACCTTTTCGGTTCAGCCGCCGCCATTGCGGGCAAGGTGAAGAAAATTGTAGCGATGAGGCTCCAGAAAATGCCGATAGCGCAAGCGATGCCAAGACCAGTCAGCGCCGGGTTTCGCGCAAGAGCGAGCGAACCGAAGCCGCTCACGGCAGTCAGTCCTGCAAGCAAGACCGGCTTCAACACGCCGGCAACATCATGTTCGATGTCACTCGTTTTTTGCCATACCAGCACAACATATATTCCGTAGTCTACGCCAATGGCTAACACGAGCCGAAACGAGAGCACGTTGAGCAGATTGAGATCGATGTGCAGCAGTTTCATCGAAGCGATCATCGCTCCGATCCCGAACGCCAGCGTTACGACTTGGATTAGCCACAAGCGAAGATCGCGATACAAAATGGCCAGCAACGATACGTCGAAGATCGCCATGAGCGCGCTGATAATGAGCAGTTGATGATGCGACCATGGCTGGAGATCGGCGAGCGCGTAGCTCCAGCCTGAAATAATCATCGGCACACCAGGCACCTGCAGATCCCGACCCAGCTCTCTGCTTTGCGCGTGGGTCGAGACCGGCTGACTAGTCGTGACAAATCCAGTTGTCAGTAATGGATCCCGCCCGAAATAGCGATCTATCAAAAACCACCAGCTCGATGATTGCGACAATTGCGCCCGCCAGTCTTGCAGCGGCGCGTTTGGATCGGCAACGTGCTGTAAATCATCAAGCAACTTGAACGCCGGCGCGAACGAATCGCGGCTGAATCCTTCGGCATCCAGCGTTTGCTCCAGTGTTTCGCGCGCCGCTTGAAGATTAATCGTGCTCAAATTCTGTCGATTTGCCCGCATCCAATTTGGTGAAATGCACAGCGCCGCTGGCGTGGAGAAGCCTTTGATTTTTCCGGCAGACTGAAGTTGCCGCCAATGCGCGGAAATTTTTTGCCAATAATCGTGCAGTTCTTGCTGATTCGTCGTGCGAAGAATCGCCAGGATCGGTTCCCAACGCACCGGCATCTTCTGCATGATTTCTTCAAGAGCGCGATTCGCGCGAATGTTCTTTGGCTGCAATGAACGCGTACTGGCTTGAAAGTGGAGCGGGGGAACTGGCGAAAACCCTATCGCTGTCAACAGCAACAAGATCGCGCCCGAGAAAATCAGCATGCGCGCCGGTTTGCGGACGGTCCAGCGCACATACTTTCTCGTAATATCGAAGAGCCAGTCGTGGCGAACTGCTGTTTGTCGCTCGCGAACAAACAAAAACAGAATCGAGCACATGAACAGGCCGGCCGCGAAAATGCCAATCGCAATGAGCACACCGAGCTGCGAAAAACTCATGGCGCCACTCAGCACCAGGGCGAGAAAACCTACTGCTGTCGTGAGCGCGCCGAAGAAAACCGCGCGTCCGAGTTTTGCAACAGAAGTGGCAATGGCTTGCTGATGCGGTTCTCCGTCGGCACGCGCCTGGTGATAGCGTCCGATGGTAAGAATTGCGAAATCAACACCGAGCCCGACAAGAATCGCGCAGAAGGCGACGCTGACCATGCTGAGTCGGCCGAAAAGAAGCTGGCCGGCTGTAAGTGCAATCAAACAAGAGAGGAGAAGGCAAAATGCCATGCCCACAAGCGGCAGCCATCGGCGAAAACCTGCAAAGAAAATCGCGCCTACCAGTACTACGGAGCCAAGCAACGTCGCCACGACGTCATAACGCATGCTCAGGGAAATTTCCGACACAAAGGCTGGGCGCCCGGTCACAAGAATTTGCAAGGGACCGCCAGTCCACCCTTCGCCTGCTGTCGCCGCGCGAAACTCGTTTACCCGGCGCATCAACCGCTGGCATTCAAACGCGCTGGTGGACGCTTCGTTCGTCACCACGAGAAAAATTCGCATGGTGCGATCGGGCGATGTGAGCGGCTGTTCCTGTTCAATGATCGTGCTTTCCGCAAAAGGCTTGAGCGCTGGCGCAATCAGACCGAGCGGATCGAAGGAAAGTTCGAACTCCGGCCGAGGCGAGCCTGCCTCAATCTGTTGCCGCAATCGATGAAGACGATCGCGAATTTTGTCCGGTTGCAGGATCGAGATCGCTTGATCGAAAGTCGCCGGTTCCAGATTGAGAAGTAGCGACACCGCCATCGATTGGAGATCGCGAATGCCTTCGGCTGTGGCCATGGGTGAGCCCGCGAGCACACGCGCGCACCACGGTTGCTGCCGCAACCGTTCGCCAAATATCGGCGCGAATTCCTCCAGTTTGTCGACGTCATTTGGATTGCACACAAGCGCGAACGTCAGCTCTCGCGTTTGCTCGAAATCGCGGTCGTATATCTTGAGCCCTTGCACCGATGAATACCTGGCGGGCAAAACGTTGAACACCTCGGAATCGAGTCGCAATGATGTGACCAGAATCGCAATGCAAGCAATCGTGACCACCGCCACGCCGGCCCAAACCAGCGCGCGGCGTTGCGTGATTGTTCGGGCGATGAAATCGCTGATGCGCATGAGCAAGCCACCATTCAACACGAATCAGCATGAACATGCCAATGTTGCGACGGCCACGTAACCGCGCGGTGTGGAGTGCGCGGAGACGTCCGCGCTGTGAAAAGCGGCGACATGTCGCCGCACTCCAAAAAAACGCGATCGAACCTGTGTGAGATTTTTCTGAAGACGCGCTGTCCCCAGCGGAGAACTAGAGTCAAAACCGAAATAAGAATGTCTCGCTGCCGCTGTTGTATCTCAGCGTTTTCTGATCGGGCACGTGGAGAAATTGATCGCGCAACCCGAGCCACCCGCGCAGTTGTGCCGGAGCTTGTTCTACGGGACCCGACCAACCCTGGCGGGCGAATGCTCCTTTGACTTCGGCAAACGCGGCGTCCTGCCGGATAGACAACAACGTTATTCCCGGACCTTTGGACACCGTTAATTCAAAGTCGCCCGTTTTAGAAAAACGAACGAGCGCGTCCCCAATCAGCGTTGTCTTTGCACTCCGATACATGAGCTGGCCGGTTTTGATCTCCCATCCAGCCGTCGGTTGAGAAAATTCATGGGATGAAATAGTTGCGCAACTTGTTACGCAAAAAACGATGATTATAAGAACAAAACCAGATCTTATTCCGAGACGACTTCCGCTATAAGCGGCACCAGCATGGCTACCTGGCTTCAGCGTTAGCTGATCCGCCTCGTCCCTTTGAAAAAGGGGAGAGGATTGAGGTGAGGGGATTTGCAATTCCCGTTTGCTCACAGGGTGCCGCACCCTCACCCTACCCTCTCCCTTGTTCAAGGGAGAGGCGGAAGCAGATCGTCCGGCTTGCGAATGACCGCTCTGCTTGCCTCATCAGATCGCTCTAGCCGTCTGGGCAGTCGCTGGCGCTTCTTCTTTCTTTGGGACAAGCGTGAGCCTCGGCGCGATCGGATGATGGCGTTGCAGCCAAACAAGAAAATAAAAGACCCACATGCGCCAGCGAATGGCGAAGCTGTTGCCGACATTTCCCCCAAGCACTGCGTTCACTGCTGGCGCAAGCCCAAGCACATTGCGCGGCGCCAAAAATACTTCGATGAACTCCTGCGTGTACCACGCGTCGACAAAACGGAGATAGATATCCATCGCCCGATTGACTGCGCGCTCATAACCCGCGAACAGGCGCTTCGCTTTTTGCGGATGAGCAAGAACTTCGTTAAGAACGTCTGCACATTGCTCGCCGCTGAACACAGCCAGAAATACGCCGCTGCTAAAAATTGGATCGATGAAACCGGCGGCATCGCCTGCAAGCAGCCAGCGGTCGCCATGCAATCTTGCGCTGCGATAGGAGAAGTCCGCTTCAACATAAACTTGCGACACGCGCCGTGCGCTTATCATCCGCTTTGCGATGATTGGCTGTTGCGCCAACGCTTGTTCGAGAAAGTCTTCGGCGCTCAGCTTCGATTTGCGAAAAATTTCACTGTCGAGAACCACTCCGATACTGGTGCGCTGGGCGGTGAGTGGAATTAACCAGAACCAGCGATCGATCGCACGGAGCAAGACTGTCAGCGTGCCGTCAATTCCCTCTGCGCGCCAAACGCCGTCGTAGTGCGCGAAGATGGATAGCTTCTGAAGATGATTGTAAGTTTTTTTAATTTTGAATTGTCTGCCCAGCATCGAGGCGCGTCCGCTGGCGTCGATGACGTAACGCGCCCGAATCGTATGAGACGAGCCATTGGATCTGATCGCCAGCTCGACGTCGTCCTTTGAGAACTGGACTCGATCAACCGAAGTGTCTTCGTGGACTTCCGCGCCGCATTCAGCCGCGTGGTCCAATAGCACCTTATCAAAATCACCGCGTGTGACCTGATAAGCGTGATCGGTTTGCGAACGATAGCCGTCCTTAAAGTAAAACTTGGTTCCAGGTTCCGAGCACGCGCCGAGGATTTCGCCACCGTGCTTTTTCATGAATCCGGCGCGCAAAAGTTTTTCGTGCAGCCCCAGGCGGGTAAACGCTTTCATGCTGAACGGCAGCAGCGATTCGCCAATGTGAAATCGCGGAAATTTCTCGCGCTCGAATACAATGACGCGCCGCCCAGCGCGTGCCAGCAGCCCTGCGGCAGTGCTGCCCGCAGGTCCTCCCCCAATGATAGCGACATCGTACATTGCGAGCTTCATCGTGTATTGATGTTACCGAATTGTCCAGATTTTGGTAGGGAGGCCGCGCTCTCCCGAAAGCGTCCGGCAGTCGCCACAGCGCCCTGCCATGACACGGCCTTCCGACCAATTTGTGCTAACGTGTGGGCCAAAAGATGAAGCTGATCGATCGATTTATTAGCCGCGAATTGATCGTGAATGTTTTGTTCGCGATTGCGGTGCTGAGCCTAGTTCTCGTCGTCGGAAATATTTTTCGAAAGCTGCTGCCGTTATTGGTGAATCACGATGTGCCGATGGAATACTTGATCACGTTCATTGCCTACGTGTTGCCGTTTTCACTGATCTTTACGATTCCGTGGGGATTGTTGACTGCGATCCTGCTCGTATTCGGACGGCTCTCCGCCGACAACGAACTGATCGCGTTGCGCTCAAATGGGGTGAGCATCTCGCGCATTTGCATTCCTCTAGGCGGGATCGCGGTGATCTGCACGGTGATATGTCTCTGGCTCAATGTGCAGGCTGCGCCGGCGGCCCAGGAAAAATTGCGCAGCACGATTTTCGATCTTGCTACTCGAAATCCGATGGCCCTTTTCGGAAGCGATCAGGTAATCGACCAATTTCCCGGGCGCAAAATTTACGTCGGCAAAAAGGAGGGCAACAAGCTCGAGAACATTACCGTGTTCGAGCTGAACCAGAATTCGCTGCCGGTAAAGGTTACTTACGCGCATACGGGAATGCTCGAAGCCGATTTGGCGAATAAGCGGATTCTCATGCACCTGTATCAGGCGCGTTACCAGGAACGCGATGAAAAGGACCCATCCAACCTGCGAAAGATTCGGGACGGAATTAATATGGTCGAAGGCACACTACCGATCAGTCTCGAGGAGCTTTACGACAAAGAGAAAAAACGGCCGAGCCGCTCCGCGTTGTCGATCGAGCAGTTGCTCGAACAATTGAAAAGCGAAAACAAGCGGGAACGTAGCGCCAGCCGCACTGAAATAAACAAACGGTTTTCATTCCCATTTGCGTGTGTGGCCTTCGCAATAATCGGAGTGCCGCTGGGTGTCACGGCGCACCGCCGTGAGACTTCGATTGGGTTCGCCATGGGTTTGATTGTTGCCACGACGTATTTTCTCTTTGTGATCATTGGCGATACGTTGCGCGGCAACCCGCAGGCGCGCCCCGAATTGCTGGTCTGGTTTCCGAATGTCCTTTTCATCGTGCTCGGTGCGCTGTTGTTTCGCCGGCTCGCCCGGCAGTAAGTCTGCTATCGCGGTCTGATTTCACCGAATCGATTCCCCATTTCCTGATCATCATTGGCATTCCACTGTGGTGTTCAATTGCCGATGGCCCTGCGCTTGGATTCATCAGCTACGCCATTATCAAGGCGTCCAGCGGTCGCAGCCGCGAAATCAGTTGGCTGAGGTACGTTCTAGCAATCGTGTTGGTGCTGTACTTCGTTTTTGTGCGAAGCCGAACGGTCTAGCTAACGAGGACTTCCTCCCAGCTCACCAGCGCGGGACAGTTCAGGCTTCCTCCGGTTCCGGTGCGAGCGAGAGGGAAGGAGTCGCACCCGATCTGAGCTCTCCATGTCGGAAAGCCGGAATGCGTGTGGAAATCGTCTCCCACAGGTAAATAGCCACGCAGGCTAGGACGACGATTGAGCCGTACGGTCGAAGGTGCTTCAGCACGTCAATAGTGGGAAGCGTCGCCTCGAGCTTTTTATCGGTCAGCATCACGTGCACGATCATGGCGGTGCTCGCAGCGGAGAGGATGAAATGAATGATGCTTAATCTGACGCTGACTCCCAGCGCCACGGCACTTACGACTGCGCCCCACATCAGGTAACGCTCATGCATCTGACCCAGCAGCGCGAACATCAGCAGCCACGGCGCGGCGATTGCAATCAGCACGCGCGGATCGCGATCGCGAAGATGTCGCGCCAATCCGCGCGCGCAGAGAGCCAATGCGACAAGGTAAAGCAGGCGCAGGGTCCATTGCAGCGTGATATGCAAATGCAGAGATCCAAGATGAGCAGACAAAAACGAATCCTTTAATGACCAGCCAACCTTCGAGAGCAGTGATGGAAGGTTGTAACATGAACTGATAAAGAGGTACGGATAATGTTCGGTGCCGTAGATAAAACCGACTTGTAACCAGGCGAAGCTGCCTCCGGTGAACGCGCCAATCACGAAGACGGCGCATCCAATCATTCCTGCGAGCAACTCGGCTCCATGTGGCAGTTTATATCGCAGGACGACTAACGAGCTAATACCAGCGACAGTAGCCACGGCGATCCCTGCCGCCGGAGTGCGCAAAAGCCACGGTGAAACTATCAATGCTGTCGTCCCCACAAAGCCCGCGAGGATGCGCAGCGCTGAGATCCACCCTTTTTGCCACAATGACCAGAAGAGGAAGAAAGGTGCGACGAATAACAATTGTCCTTTGAGCATTGCGCCTACGGCCAGCAAACAACCGCACCAGAACCATCGATTTTTCAAAGCTGCGAGCGCGGCGAATAGATAAAAGGGCAGTATCCACACGTCCCATTGTGGCCAGCCATGGGCGTCAAGAATCATCGACGGTTCGAGCCATGCGGCGCTGGCTGCCGCGAGACCGCAAATCCAACCGCGATGTTGCTGTGGCAAACGATTCAGCAACGATGATTGCGTTGGCCGTGATCGCCGCAGACACTCACGAACCAGAAGAAAGATCGCCAGGGCGGACACGAGTTCGCAGATGAAATTGATCTTAAGCAGCGGATTGACGAGTTTTGGGTGGTCCTTATCTACCCACGGGAATCCGTCGCGGACTTCTTTGGCCCAGATTGCCATCACCAGAAGTCGTAGCGGCGCGTAATCGAGACCGTATTCTTGTTCGTACGCTTTGTCTTTGACGCGATCGTAAAGTGCGAGATAGCCGCGACAGAATCCCGTCCAAGAATTAGCAGAACGTTCGTCGGGCGATAATCGATGGGCTTGTTTCAAGACCTCGCTGCCCCAGTAAAAGCCGTTGACGATGTCGTGCTGATAGCGCACGTGCCTCGTCGTGTCGCCGATCCAACGCCGTAGCTGAATCCCTGCAAAGAGAATCGTGGCGATTAGAACGCCAACGAGGATGCGCCGAATGAAATCACCAATGCACGTCGAAAATGCGGGGGCAGAGAAAAAGGATCGAATGGCCATTCGTCAAAAGAAACCCCAGAACCTCGATTCGACTGCTTACACCATGTTTGCGTTCGAAACTGTGTTCTCCCTATTCGCTCGCAGCTTCAGCAATAGCCGTATCAAATGGGCAACTGATCTGCAGAAGTGCACAATTCGCCCTTCTGCACGCCGCCGTGCGTTTCCATGGCGCCGTTGCGCCGGCTGAAAGCCCTAAGGTTTCGTCAGCTTACGGGGTGAAGAAGCTGACCACAGTGTGGACAGCTCTCCTCGTGCCCTTCACAGTGCTGTGCGCGACGTTCTTCGCTGTAATTGCCGTGTCCTTCGCGACGTGTCTCGCCGTGCGGACTGGCCCGGCCTCAACGCTGCTGAAGCAAACCGCCAAGGCGATAATGGTTGAAAAGAACGCTTTCATAGTAATTAAAGTATCGTAGCTGACACGACGAATGCGCTTATTGGCCGTCGCGATTAACGGGATTCGCAGTTGCCTGAAGAGAATCGCCGCGCAAGATATATGCCCGCAATCTTAAATGTAACCGATCCAGCGTAGCTCAGTGGTAGAGTCCCGACGGAGTCGGGATTAACCGATTGTGGCTTGCCTGATATGCATCAGTGGGCAAGATGTATCGCGCGATTTTTGGTCATCACAAGATCCAGCGTAGCTCAGTGGTAGAGCGGTCGGCTGTTAACCGATTGGTCGTAGGTTCGAATCCTACCGCTGGAGCCAAAACTTAAACCGCTCACGACGAGCGATTTCTCCAGCTGGCAGGACCGGAAAAACGAGAAATGCCAGCGAATTTGCCAGCAGATCAACCGGCGAATGCACAATTCGCACGAACTCTGCCACCACTCCGCGAGTACTCTCTAACGGAAAAAATTCGGCGCGTTCATTCTCCTCGAGATGGAGAAAAACGTGCAACTGAAATACCGACTGTATCGCCGACGTAACGGCGTTTTTTATTCGCAGGAGAACGACTCGCAAAAACAAGGAACGCTTCGCACAAGTGACAAAAGGGAGGCGGAACGCTTGTTGAATGCGATGAACGAATCGCATCGCGAACCAACATTAAATCTCAATATCGCTCGCGCTTACCTGGTCGCCCACGATCCGAAAATGGCGACGCGGACCTGGCAAGCTGTAATGGATGAAATGGCAATGCATGGAATTCCAACGACGCAGGATCGATGCGCACGTGGCTTTCGTAGCAAAGCGTATGACGCGATCCGCGATAAACCCCTCGTGCAAACAATGAGCGCAGATTTGCTCGCCATCATTCATGCCAACGGAAATTGCGTGGCCCATTATCTCCGCCGACTTCACAACTTGGCAGTCGATCTGGGATGGCTCGCCTGGCCCATCCTCGCAAAACGAGCATGGCCGAAAATCCGAACCCAAAGTAAAAGAGCGATCACTGCCGAAGAGCATGCAGCAGTCATCGCTTCGGAGAAAAATTTTGAACGCCGCGCTTATTACGAGTTGCTGTACGAAACTGGAGCATCGCAAACGGATGCCGCGAATCTCGCCACCGAAAATATCGACTGGCACAACGGCATTCTGATTTACCGGCGCAAAAAGCTTGGACCCTTCAGCGAACCCGCTCGCCTAACAATCGGCCGCAAATTGAAAACTTTGTTGCAATCACTTCCGTGCTCTGGCGATTTGTTTCCCAACATCAAAACAACTTCCGCAAATCATCGCTCAGCCGAATTTCGCCGCAGGTGCCGTGTTGCAGCGGTCACAGGCGTCAGCTTGCATTCATATCGGCACGCCTGGGCGCAGCGTGCAAAGGCTTGCGGGTATCCACAGCGATTCGCGCAGGAAGCACTCGGACATAACAGCCGCGCCGTGCATGAAACTTATGCCAAAGGTGCACTAGTCATTCTCCCTCCTCTCGATGATTACGAACAAATGCCAACGACGAAAGTCGTCCGCTTGCGCTCAGTCAGCAGAAATTCCGCGTTTGCTAATTTCCGAGGCTTTTGCAGCTGACCCACCAACACAAGCCAAAGAACAGCGTTGGCAATCTCCGCCACAAGGCTCGCCACCCCCCAAAAAAAAGCCGCTACGCGCTGAAGCGTGACGGCTGATTGCGAAATCTTGCTGTTTGTTAGCCTGCGCTGCTTTTACAGATTGTTGACGATTCGTTTGCGGCGAAGATTTGCTTACTTCAATTTTCCCGCGATTTCGTCCCAGCGACTTTACGAAGAATATCCGCTGGAACGACTTACAACTGCGATCAGGGCGGAGTCCTTCTCAGATGGGCAATTATTGAGGACAAGGCGTAGGGGTAGGTGAAGGACAAGTAAATGTTGGACAATTAGCTGGCTGATCCGCGTCGATCCTTCGCTGCTGGCCTGCCGGAATGATCTGGACCGCGATAGTTACCGCGCAAACCGGCCCCTCGTTACGCAGCAGGTGTACGTCCCCGCAGCCTACGTCGGTGAAGCTTTCGCCTGCGTGGTAGACCGTGGGCGTGCAGTTGGGAGCGTCGGCCTCATATGCGGTAATCGTGCCCGCCGTGACAGTGACCAGACTGGGACCCGGATGCGTGTGCCACCCGCTGTGAGCTCCCACGGGAAACGTGTTTTGGACGATATAGACGTCCGAATCTCCCTTCACCTTCAGCTTGAGATTCCACCCATACTGGTCAAACTCGTTGCACATCAAGTCGAGCGAGCCAGACGGAAAGTGTTCCAACGCCAGTATTACGGTGCTAAGCCCGCAGGCGGGCGTTGCGCGGGCCGGCACGGCTGTCAACACGGAGATGATAACCAGCGCCGGTGCAATCAGAAGCAGGGCGCGCCGCAAAGGCGAGCGGTGAATTGGTTTTGCTACATCTAGAGTTTTCATATTTTTTGTTGAGGCTGAGTTGTTGAACTGCATTAACTGCAATCCAGTTCCGCGTGGAACCAGGAACCAATTTCTCACGAGGCGCTTTGAACAGCGGCCTCACTTCGGCTGACTCGGGGCTCCAGTTGGATCTGGAGATCGCGTTAAGCGGTGTCTCAGCGAAGATCCAGCCCCACAGGCTTCTTCAGCCTGGCCGAAGATAGTTGAAACGTCGCATGACGTAATCAACTTCCCTCTTAAGCCCTTTCCCACCGAATGTCGAGCTTGATTTCAGGTTTCCCAACTGCGCGATAATGTCGTGCTTATACCAACGATTTTGTCGACCTATCCAGCGAAATGAGCGACCGCAACTCGCAATTCGAGATGCAGAATCAGGCAGCCCGGAAGAATCGCTACTTGTATATCTCATACGAAGCAGCCGACCGGCCGCTGCTTTCGCAGGTTTTTCCGCTGCCACTGTTTCGCCAAAGCCTTCGTCGCCTCTGCGAGCCATCCCGAGTCAGCCGCCCGCTCGACGATTTCCACAGCGGCAAAATACTTTGGCGCATTTGGCGCCGGCCTGCCCAGGGGAAACAGGAGCTTCGCGGCGATTAACGCCGAAATGTCATGTTCTTGGACTCCTAGGAGGATCGATGCTTCCGTGGTATTTAGCCGCGCCGGTAAACGCCGGCAGTTCAGCAAAGCGAATTTTTCCTGTGCTGTTGCTGCGGATCGACTCGCTAGCATATCGCTTCAGCCTTCGTCTGCCAATGGATTCCCCGACGCCCACGGATGAGACAAATCAACTAAACCANNAATCTCCTGCCGTTCCAAGTAATCGGGATCGAAACTGAGCAGATACGCGATCTCCGCTTTCTGCATCGCCCGACGAAAATTCCGTTCCGGTCGCCATTTCTTCGTTCCGACAATCGGTGACTGGATACCATTCAGCTCATCTTGCACCGACGGCTTGCCCATGATATGCCGCAACAAGCGAACTCTCGGCGTGTCGATGAGCACATCTGTCACTCGCGTCCTTTCGATATCTCCGAACGCCGACCAAAGTCGCGCCCGTTTCAAACATCGTGGGCGAAGCTTCGCCAAATACTTACAAATGTAGCCCAGCGCCTTCGCAACATCCTTTACTTGTCGCACATCAACGCGTCCGAAACCGTACCGTTCGCAGAACACGAGAATGGTACGAATGGCAAAGCGTCGATTTGTCAGTACATGGAAATGGCAACCGTGTTCTTCGTGAAGTTCCAGCACACGCACGCCCCGAAATTGCAACCTCCGCTTCAAAAGCGTCAGAAATTGATTCCACAACCGCATCGCTGTCTTCAGCGAATGCACTTCTCGGAACGTAAACCTCCAGAAGTACACCTTCGGACTTTGCCGAAGCATCTTCCGAACTGTGAATTCGAAGGCAGACCGACTCTTCATCCGCTATGCGTCTGAATTGTTCTTGAGTGAAACAAGATAAAGCGCGGCGGGTTGCGTGGCGCTCGCGCGCCACGCAACCCGCTCGCGCTCTACCCTTGCCGCTCTAACATTGAAGGCGCATTAACTGCGAAATAGGTCGACTTCCGCCTTTTCCAGAACGGCGAAGTTTGCCATTCCGCATGACGCTCGTCGCACTCCGTTCTTCAATTCCAGCTTGTTCACAGCAACCGCCACTGCATCACCGCGTTTGATCTGGACCTTAGCGGCGAATTCTTCGGCTTTGGTTCCAGCGTCAAGAAATACTGAAATCATCACTGGCGATCCGTCCGCCAGCAGTTCCAAATTGAACTTGTACATTCCGAATTCGATTGGAGCTGCATTCTTGTCGCTCTTGTCGAATCGACGCGCTGTCTCTGCTTTTCCTCCCCGAAATTCGCCAACTATGACTGGTCCCGTGCGGAGCATTGTTATCAATTTTTTCATCTGACTAACCCTTTCAGTTTGAACTCACCCCAAATAACTGAAGTGAACCCAGTTTGATTCCTAGTCGACGTGCCCCCACACGGGAGTCGCCGACGGCCTGGTATGGCCAGTCTGCCGTTAGGCTTATATTGGATTGGGCCGCTCATTTCTTTTTCTTCATGGCGTCCTTAAATTCGCGCCATTTCCGCTTCGACTCGGCACGGTGCTTTTCGTTTTGTTCTTTCCGTCTCTTTTTAAAGTAGGGCCCGGCGTATCCACCGAGGCGGGCTTGATTCAAATCTGTCTTCGCCGCTGCTTTCAGCGACGCGAGCAGCTGCTGACCCTTTCTTAACGGTGGAAACCCAGCCTTCAGTCCTTCCCGATATCTCTCGCGAACCTTCCGAACGGAAACGTACCGTCGTCCCAAGAATTCAAATGGAATTAGCGTCCGGTGCCTAACGAGCTCATTGATGCGTTTTACGCTCACATTCAGGAGCAATGCCGCTTGCGCATAATTCAGCAGTCCCTCCTCTTCGATCATCGCCTCGCTCATTTTAGGCCACTGGTCGAGTGCTTCGCGACGAGCCTTTGCACGGTTACGCTCCGAGGCTTGAAGGGCGAATGTTGACGAGGCTGAAGCGATCATATTTACGGTAAGTAAATATACCGTAAATAAGTTTACCGATACTGTCAATCAAAAATTTATATACATGAACTCGCCTTCGGCGACTGCTCATTGCCGCAGGGCTAGAGGGGAACAGCTCAACCAATCCGTCAAGCTTCGATCTTCTTTATCAACTCGTAGCGAAATCGCGTACGGTCAATTCGTTCGACCACCTTCCCGATTTCCGCCTCAGCCCCCTTGGACACAAAGAATCGGCCCACGTGCTCATAATACTCTTCGTCGAAATCTTTCGTTATTAGAGACAAAAGCTCCCGTCCGATTGTTGTGAATTTCCAGATTGTGAGCTTGATCTCAGAAGTTACCTTACCGCGGCGTAATCGTAGTACGTGACCATCGCCCATCATTGCGACATCATTTTCCTTTTCTTCTATGAATACTCGTAGCGCCAGATCTGACTGATACATCAGGCCAAGCTCGCCCATCTGAAAATGATCCGCCTGAAAAATCTGCCTATTTTCTTCCAGCCACTTCTTGTCGTTCACGGCAATTAGGGTGACACCCGCCGATTCCAACGCGAACTGCCCAAGGCGTTCAAATTTCCCCGCTTCTTCTTTGTTAATGTTCTTTAAAAAATCCAAGGCCCGGAGAGAGTACGACCCCGGTCTTTTAATCTCACCTGCTAGAATCCGGCCCCAAAGTTCCTGCATCTCGCTTGTGCTTATCTCCTGAGCGGTTCCAAAAAACCGCGTCACCCAATCTTCATCGGGTCGTTCATTGGGCACGTCGGTTGCCCCGGACATTTCCGCCGCCGCGATCGACGTAATCCTCTCAACGTTCTCCTGCATCTTGCGTGATCGAAATTCTTGCCTCGCACCAGCACGATCTTCGAGTGTCCCACTCTTTAGGATAAGCGTCCCATCACTTGGTTTTTGCCAAACTTCGACTGCCCCCGCATCGTAAACGACGGGCACACCGAATTCGCTTCCAACGTTAGCTAAAGCCTTCGATATGACTTTGATTTCGTGAACGCGGGCTTCCGCCGTTCGACGGATTAAATACGACTCGGAGACTGCCCCCACGCCTTGTGCAATCACTTCAATTAATCTTGTCAAAGGCTTACTCAGCCCAGCTAGATCCTGAATCTTAATCATTTCTCCGGACATCGAATCGGCTCGAGCAAAAATCTTAACGGTTGCCAGCAAAATTGCCAGCAAACCGCAGTAAAAAAACCGGCACGAGTAGTGCCAGAGTTTGCTTGATTACCCAGGCAAACTGAGCTTACGTCGCATCAAACACAGGGGAAGGAACCGCCGAATCCTACCGCTGGAGCCATTAACCTCTGACGACTGCTCATTGCCGCAGGTTGGCAAGAACAGCTCAAAGAGACCCAGAAAAGAAAGCTCGACGCCGCGTTTCATGCCGCCGTAAAATAACCGGCCGCGTGGCATTCTCCGTTTTCGAGCCAGATGAACGCGAAGCTCTTCATCAACTATCGCCGTGACGACACCGCGCCCTACGCGGGTCGCCTTTACGACCGGTTAATCGCTCACTTTGGCGAAGATCAGGTCTTCATCGATATCGACCAAATTGAGCCTGGCGAAGACTTCGTGGAGGTGATCAACCGCAAAGTCGGCGCTTGTGACATCGCTATCGTAGCGATCGGGCCCAACTGGCTGCATGCAACCGATGCGGCAGGTAAGCGTCGCCTCGACGACGAAGAGGATTTTGTGCGTATGGAAATCGTCGCTGCACTCCAGCGCAAAATCCGCGTCATTCCAGTCCTCGTTGGCGGAGCACGGATGCCGGGGAGGCACGATCTTCCGGAAGTACTAGCACCGCTCTCTCGACGGAACGCGGTCGAGCTGAGCGAAACGCGTTTTCATGCTGACGTGAATCGACTGATCGAGGCGATCGAAAAGTCCTTCGCCGTTACGGAAAAGAAGGTGGAGCCCTCCGCGAAGCCCGCGGCGCCTCCGCCAGAACCGACAGCCGTGAAATCGCTAGGGTCGGAGTCAAAAGGTTTCCCCGAATCATCCGGGCCCACCAAGCCCACTGAAGCCGCTGAGCTTAAAGAGGTAGGCGGCGAGACGGAAGCTGCTCCTGTATCTTTTGGCGACACTACGGAACAATTTCCAATTCAGATTGCACCGCCGCGTTGGGAGTCTGAGAGAAGTCACCAAGATGGCGTCGCGGCTGCCAATGACTTGACGACGCCCGTGGAACCGACTCAATCTACGCAGTCTCGGCCAGCTATTCCTGCGGTTGCATCAATATCTGCGATGGCTGCATTAAAAGAACCCGCAGTTTCGAGCAGAAAGCGCCTAATCATAGTCAGCGCTGTCGGAGCTACAGTGATACTCCTACTTACGATCGTCTGGTCATTCACGAGGCCTCACCCATTAGTAGGCCCATCAGAGCCATCCAAACCCGCTGAACCCAAATTGACCGACCAAGGAGATGCTAGCGCGCAGTTTAATCTCGGCGTCCGATACCAATATGGACGGGGCGTGCCGAAGGACTTACGGGCAGCAGCAGAACTTTATCAACAAGCGGCTGATCAGGGAAACGCTGCCGCACAGAATAACCTTGGCGCGCTCTACGAAACTGGACAAGGTGTGCCGAAGGACTTAGCGAAAGCAGCAGCGCTTTATCAAAAAGCGGCCGACCAAGGATATGCTCAGGCACAGAATAAACTCGGCCAGTTCTACTACAAAGGATTGGGCGTGCCAAAGGATTTAGGGAAATCACTAGAACTTTGCCAAAAAGCGGCCAGTCAAGGAAATGCAGACGCGCAGAATCATCTCGGCTGGCTCTACCAAAATGGATCGGGTGTGCCGAAGGATTTGGGGAAAGCAGCAGAGCTTTATCAAAAAGCGGCCGATCAGGGATTGCCCCCCGCACAGGATAATCTCGGACGCCTCTACGACGATGGGCAGGGCGTGCCGAAGGATTTGGGGAAAGCAGCAGAGCTTTACCAAAAAGCGGCCAACCGTGGATATATTGATGCGCAGAATCATCTCGGCTGGCTCTACGAGAATGGACGGGGTGTGACTAAGGATTTAGGGAAAGCACTAGAACTTTATCAAAAAGCGGCTGACCGAGGAAATGCTGCCGCGCAGAATCATCTCGGCTGGCTCTACGAAAATGGAAAGGGTGTGGCGAAGGATTTGGGGAAGGCAGTAGAGCTTTATCAAAAAGCGGCCGACCAAGGAAACGTTCGGGCGCAGTATAATCTAGGTGTGCTCTACGAAAATGGGCAAGGCGTGCCAAAGGATTTGGGGAAAGCAGCAGAGTTTTATCAAAAAGCGGCCAATCAAGGTGACCAAGACGCGATTACACAATTAAAAGCTCTATCCAGATAGCGAAAATGGTTGGAATGTCTGTATTCGGTGTAATTACCGTCTCATACAGTCCCAATGAAGACTCAAACTGGTAATTGTTTTGACAGAATACGTACTGCGATGCGTTTCGTTCAGCATTGTGCCCCGAGAAGGAACTGGTTTTCACTGCTAATCTAAACCATCTTCCAACCGAACGACAACAGTGCCAGCAGAATTGCCAGCAAACCGCAGTGAAAAAGCTCGCGCGGTTAGTCGAAGAGTTTGCTTGATTAGCTAGGGTACCTGCGTTTGAATCGCATCAAATACAGGGGAAGGAACCGCCGAATCCTACCGCTGGAGCCAGTTGCTAAAGTTCATGAGGTTCTTGTAGGGGAGAATCATCTTTCAATTTGATTTCGTAATTTGTGCCGACA
>QHNR01000187.1 GCA_003218475.1 Verrucomicrobiota bacterium
GTAAACACTTTCTCGATCCGTTTGGGATCACGACGAAACCAGCGGCCGGTCCACCAAAAAATTCGCTCGATCACCACAGTGAGCCCGATGATCGATACAATCAAAATCGGCCACATGATTGGACCGCCCTTATGGAACTTGTCGATCAACCAGTTACTGCCTAAGAGGCCCGTGTCGGCAGCGGGCGAAGCAGCTGGTGCCGCACTCGCTGCGGCCGCCGCAGCAGGACTCTCGGCGCCAGCTTGTGCGGGACTTAATGTAGCGGTAACCTGCGCGCCGGGCGCTGCCGGTTGCTGCGCTGCAGGTTGTCCGGGCGCTGCCGGTTGCTGCGCTGCAGGTTGCCCTGGCACTGCTGGTTGCTGCGCTGCAGGTTGCCCTGGCGGCACGTTTGTAGCAGGCGCCTGCGCCGCCGCGGCCGGATTTGCCGGCGCTTGGGCAGCTGGATTCGTTCCTGCTGCAGGAGGAGCTTGTCTTGGCGGCGGAGATTGCGCGAGCGAAATCAATGCAAACGCGATTAAGGATAGGCAGGTGGCAAGTAGTGTTTTCATAATTGAAGCAGGAGTTTGATCTGAGCAGATCGATTTCGATACAGGTTTTCTCTTATCGCAGACGCCTTGGTTGCGAGTCGAGCAAAACTTTTCATTTTTTTTGGCGGTGCTCCCTTTCGAAAGGTCGCATCTTTAATTCGAAATATCTCAACTCGTGGGATGTAGGCAAGTCTTTCAAATTGTCATTTCCGAGCTTTCTTCAGCGTTGCGACCCGCAACGCGATGCGCGATCACGACGTTGTTCCGCAGGCGCGGCCAATTGTCGATTGCTGTCTCCAATTGATCGCCGGCATGAATCGGCCCGACACCGGAGGGCGTTCCAGTTAAAATCACATCGCCGGGCAAAAGTGTGAGCGACTGACTCGCGAATGAAATAATTTGCGCAACCGAATAGATCATTCGACTTGTGCGCGTGCTCTGGCGCAACTTGCCATTGTGCCATAGCTCCAGCGAAACATCGGCGACATTCGCGCCGGCATAAACGAACGGCCCGATCGGCGTGTAAGTATCAAAGGATTTGCAGCGACCAAATTGCTTCTCGCTTTTTTGTAAATCCCGGTCGCTGATATCGAGACCGATTGTGTAAGCGAAAACAAAATCGAGCGCCCGTTCCACAGCCAGATTTTTCGCGGTCTTACCAATCACCACGGCCAACTCCGCTTCGAAATCTGTTTGATGTTCGGGAAACGCAATTTCGATCGCGCCATTGTGCGGCAAAAGCGAGCTGGGCGTCTTGAACCAGATCAACGGCGTCCCGAGCTCAGTCCTTTTCATCTCCGCGATGTGATCGGCATAATTCAAACCGACCGCGATCAATTTCGATGGCGCAACTGGAAGGTCGATGTGCAAACTCGCCAGCGGCAATACTTCGCCGGTGGGTTGAATCTCGATCCAATACGGTTTTGCCAGTACGTGCACGTCGTCGCCGCGCACTTCGCCGTAGAAAAAATGATCGCCTGATCTGAATCCGCCAAACGTTTTCATCGCGTTGTCATCCTGAGCCAAGCGAAGGATCTCACAGTCGAAGTTAGAACATACAAGCTAGCTCGTGTGATCCATCAGCGTGTGTGAGATTCCTCGCTCCGCTCGGAATGACGCGCTTCTCATTTTGGAACAACGGTCACAAAATCACGCACAGGTTTTTGCTCGGGAATGGAAAAGGCGCTGCCATTCTCTCGCGCAAACCAGAACGCGCTCGAGGAACCGCCATCGAGGTTTAGTGCGCGTTGAATTTTTAAATCGGCGGCGATTGGTGTTGTAGTAAGGATCGCTGCCAAATCCGCGAGCGAAACTTCCGAGCAAAAGCCGAGTAACGCACGCTCGTTCAATGCTGTGGCGGCAAACGTTCGTCGCGCCTGCTGCGAATCGTTCAAACCACGAACGCGCTGCGAGCGATCAACCAGGAACGGCCCGCACTGAATTGCGGCCTCAATTTTCTGACGCTGCGAAAACTCACGGGCGCGGACGATTTGCACTCCGCGCGGCGACGCGAATAGCACGCCGGTAATAAGCCGCACAGGTTTTAAAGGCGTAAGCATTTGGCTATTTACAATTCGCAAGCCGATGGGCTTGAACTGTTCGTCGAAATAGCCCCCATTCACTCCGCACACGTATTTTTCGCGCTTCATCAGGCTGGCGATTCTTTCGCCCTCAGGATTATCGATGATTCGCAACGCGCACGATTTGGCAGAGAAAATTGCGAGCTCGAAGGTGACGTGACCACCATCAGCAGCATTTTCCAAAAGAACATGCCGATGCACTATGCCAGCGCTTCCCGCTTGTGACTCTGCCGAAGCAATTGTCCATTCAGCGTGCGCCGTGGCCGCAGCACCGAGGAAGAGAAGCGCCCAGCTAAAACGCATCGTCACATGACGCACAGGTCTCTGACAGGGCTTATTGAGATCGGCTAAACTGTTCCCGGCTAGCCTTTGCCGGCGTACTTGTTTAGCAAAGCTTGAAAACCCGGCTCGTTTCGCAACGGGTCCCAGATCGGATGTATTTTGAGCCCCTGCACCGTGACAGCACTTGGGCGGCTTAACAGTCCATCCAGAATTTCGATGGCGCGGCCATTCTCGCCAAGAATGACGTAAACTTGCGCCACTCCTTCCGTAATTTCGGGCCCTCCAAAGGCGTCCTTGCTTTCAGGCTGTAATTCCGACGCACGCCGAGCCTCCGCCAATGCGGAATCCTTTAGATTGAGCTGGGCGAGCACTTTTGCCAGCTGAATATGCAGCTCGGCGACGTCGGGGCTTCGTTTCAGTTGTTCCTCGATAGCGCCCCTGGCTTTTTCGAAGGCCGCACGCGCGCCGGCATCGTCCTGCAGCGCTTTTCGCGCAAAGCCAATAGAATAGTACTTCCCTCCTACCGCTCCAGGATAACCCGCGAGCAGATCGTCGGGCAGCCTCTCCGCTTCCTGCAATCCTTCCTGGTATTTGCGTTCCAGCAGAAAGACGTCCGCCCGCGCGCTCGCGGTCTTAACTTTCTGCTCGTTGGTCATGGGTGTCGATTTCACGGCCTCAAACGCTTTCTCTGTCACGCTGAAGTCGCCCTTCTCGGCGATAGCCAGCTTGGACTTGACCTCCAGAGGCGCTAAAGCTGTCCGGTCCAACGCAAGTGCACGGTCAATAGTTTGGTTAGCCGCTTCGTAGTTTCGCAGCATCTGGTAGTTAAACGTGAGGTTTGTTAACGGGAAGGCATCTTTCGGATTTAAACTCGCCGCCTTTTCCAGATTGGCGGTCGATTCGGCCCATTTGCCCTGCCGACGCTGGATTGCGCCGAGCGCAAGATAAACATCCGATTCGTTAGGCAATCCGCGACGCGCGATTTCGAATTCTTTCAAGGCCGCCTCATAGTTATTATCCCCGTAGTAATATGAGAACCCCAGCGCCAAGTGCGCTTCCGGCAGATCGGGCTGCAGTTGAAGGGCGCGCTCGGCCAGCGCGCGTGCTTTTTCGCGACGCTCCTGCGTTTGGTCGAACCAGTGCAGGAACCAGCTTTCCAATTGCGAGTAATGCGCAATGGCCAAGGCAAAATTTGGATCCAAGTCGATGGCGCGCGCATAAAGCTGCTCGCTCTGTTTCAATTTTTCCCGATCCTCAACTAGGCAGGAAAGATTGTGCGCCTGCACGAAAGCAAGATAAGCTTCGCCATTTTCGGTAGGTTTGCGTTGAATCTGCTCCTTCTCGCTCGGCGATAATTTGGCTCGCAGTTCCCCCGCGATTTTTTGCGCGAGATCA
The DNA here is from genome assembly GCA_003218475.1 of Verrucomicrobiota bacterium. GTDB lineage: Bacteria > Verrucomicrobiota > Verrucomicrobiia > Chthoniobacterales > UBA10450 > Udaeobacter. The sequence continues at coordinate 3,785 of QHNR01000187.1, forward strand.
GTCTGAATCGCGAAGACGTCGGTCAGCTCGCGATCGTAGTCTTCTGCCCAAAGGTGCTCGTCGGTGTCGGTGCAAATCAACTGCACATTCACACGCACCCGGTTCCCGACACGGCGAACACTGCCTTCGAGAATGGCGCCGACACTTAGTGCCTTTCCGATTTCACGAACATTGGATGCCTTCCCTCGATACGGCATCACCGACGTGCGCGAAATCACTTTCAGGTCGCCGATCTTG
>QHNR01000049.1 GCA_003218475.1 Verrucomicrobiota bacterium
AACGCGCCGAGACGCTGCTGGCGCAACGTTTCGCCCAGTGAATTAATTTCGATAAGGACTTCCCCCAGCGCGCTGCCAGCGCGAGCGCCGCGCGCACGGATTGAGTAATCGCCCTCTCGGAGCGCAGCCAGCAGGTTGGACATGGTTTGCAGTGGACGAACCATGTGTTCGCGCGTGGAGGAGATAAACACGGCAAAGCAGGCAACGATGAGAATCGTCAACGTCCACTGAAGCTTTGCGCTGTAGTCGCCAAACCAGAGGAGAGCGAGAGCAACAACAGTTGCAGGAGCGACTGCAGCAAGCGTGAGCCAGCTAATTCTCCCTTCGTAGGAAAGACGGTGGCGACGTTTCGCTGCCCGATTCATTTCCACTCGGAATGACGCGCTTCCGGGGAGCGCAGGCTGCTAGCCTGCAGGTGCCGGCAGCCCTGCCGGCAACGTCTTTGCACGCGCCATTACGACGTGTCGCCCTTCCCCGGTCTCGGCAAGCTGCCGAGACCTACAGGCTGGCAGCCTGTGCTCCCCAGAACGCCAAACGCATGCACTAACCATTTATAAACCATATTGCTGCAGGCGGCGGTAGAACGCGCTTCTGCTCAATCCGAGGGCCTCTGCCGCCTTGCGCGCATTGCCATCATTTCGAGCCAACGCCTTTTTAATCAGAAATGCCTCCACTTCTTCGAGGCTCATGTCCTCGAGATTGCGCGTTTCGGCGGCGCTGGTCGTCAGACCCAGGTCGCTCGTTCTGATTTGTCGATCTTGCGTCATAAGCACGGCGCGTTCGATGATGTGATCGAGCTCGCGAACATTTCCTGGGAAAGGATGCCGCAGCAGACGCTCTCGGGCAGTTTCATCGACGCCGCTAATCTGTTTCCGATAACGCTCTGCGTGTTGATGAAGAAAACTGTTGGCAAGCGGCATGATGTCCTCGCGTCGGTCTCGCAGAGGCGGCAGCGTGACCTGAATTGTATTCAGGCGAAATAGGAGGTCCTGCCGAAAACGGCCGGCGGCAACTTCATTCTCAAGATTCGCGTTCGTAGCGGAAATAATGCGCACGTTTGCATGCAGAGTTTTCGACGAGCCCACCCGTTCAAAATCTCCAGTCTCGATCACCCGCAATAGTTTTGCCTGTTGAGCAAGCGGGATATTGGCGATCTCGTCGAGAAAAAGCGTGCTCTCATCCGCGAGTTCGAATCGGCCTGCTCGATCCGCCTTTGCGTCAGTGAAGGCGCCTTTCACGTGTCCGAACAGTTCGCTCTCAAATAGAGTCTCGGACAACCCGCCCATGTTTACGGTTATCATGGTGCGCGCCGTTCGAGGCGACAGCGCGTGAATCGCCCGTGCAATTAGACTTTTCCCAGTGCCGTTCTCGCCAGTGATCAGCACGTTCGCATCGGACGGCGCAACGCGCGAGATCATGTCGATGACAGGCCGCATCGCAGGGGCTTGCGCAATCAGATCTGGCATGGTGCCGCGCAGCATTTCGTTTTCCGCCGCAAGCTTGCGTTCGCGACGGAGTGCTGAAGCGAGCTCGATTTGCGTCCTCACAATCGCCAGCAATCGCTGGTTGTCCCACGGCTTGGTCACAAAATCGCGCGCACCGCGTTTCATTGCGTCCACAGCCAACTCAATCGTTGCCCAGGCGGTCATCACAACAATCGGCAGCATGTTGTCGATCGCCTGAATTTTCGAGATGGCTGATAAACCTTCCTGGCCGGAGGTGGTATCGCGCGTGTAGTTCAGATCCATCAGCAGCAGCGCATACTCTTTCTTTTCCAGCGCATTGAAGATGCCGGCGAGCGACGTGACCGTTTCCGTCTGATAACCTTCGCCCTTGAGCAAGATCCGCAGCGCTTCGAGCACGTCGCGCTGATCGTCTGCGATTAGAATTCTCGTCACTGACTTATCTCTCAACCGCTTGTTTGCGGCGGTGTCAATCTCCTTTGCAATGCTTGTGCCAACTAGGCTTGCGATCACTAAACTCCATCTTTGCCGACGATTTGCGCCTCGCTAGTCGAACTACCGCGAGCGTTCTTCTCATTCCGCTTGCGGGATTTCGTCGTCCCAATCGCGGGACGTCCGGTACGGTACCGAAGGAGATACAGACATTTAGCCTAGCGAACCAAAAGCCAGGCCAAGACCGTAAGTCACAACGGCGACAATAATGCCGATCCACGTCATCTCGAGACCGGATGCCCACCACGAGCGAATCGTGATTAGCGATTTTAAGGCGCCGACAGCAAAGTGCGCTACCAAACTAATGACGAAGGACGCGATTACCGCAGCCATGCCACCGAAGAAAAAGAACGGAATGATTGGAACAAAGGCGCCAATCGCCGTGGAAACCGCAGCCGAAATCGCAGCGGTCCAGTGATTTGGAAAGCGGTGCTCGGACAAGCCGAGTTCGCTTTGCGCCATCGCCTGCACGAATTGCTCAGGTTGCTGCGCCAGGCGCTCAGCCATTTTCTGTGACTCTTCCGAAGTGAATCCCTGCAATTGATAAAAGAGCGACATCTCTTCGATTTCTTCCTCAGGATTTTCTTCGACCTCTGCGCGCTCGCGTGAAATCTCGGCCTCATAAACTTCCGCTTCGCTCTTCGCGGCAAGATACGCGCCCGCGCCCATCGACAGCGTGGAAGCTAGCATTCCCGCAAGGCCGGAGATCAGAATGTAATGTTGCTGATTGTTCGTCGCGCCGGCTACGCCCGACACAATTCCGAAGACCGCGCCTAGCCCATCGTTTGCGCCATAGATTGCGTCGGCAACCCAACTGCCGCCGCGCCCGTGCCAACGTTCGCGCTTCAGGATTTTGTCGAGCGCGGTGCGCGGACTGACCGGCGGCGCCATCGCGCTAAGCGCTCGCGCATGGGCTTTTTCTTCGAGCGCGCTTTTGCGTAAGAATTCCTGCACGTCCTTTTCGCCAGCGAACGCGCGCTCGGCTTGATCTTGAAATTGCGCTTCCTGCCGTTCTTCCGTCGCTTCCATCCGGCGAATGGCGATCTCCGCTCCGGCAATCTTGTTCCACCAACGATTCAATCTGCGCGCAATCGTCTCTTTGAATACAGGTGGCTCTGCGCCGAGATCTCGAAGTTTCTTCTCCCAACGCTGCGCATGGCGCTCTTCCGCTTCGGCCATGCGTAAAAGAACGCCCTTGCGTTTCTCGTCCCGCTCGCGCTCCGCCAGGTCGCGATACGTTTGCGCAGTCTCGACTTCCGCCTGCCAGTTGCGCGTGACCACGTCGATTGTTTCCTGTCGCTCCGGTCGACTGCCGCTCAGGAGAGGGTCTTTGGGATCACTAGAGAGATTTTCACTGCTCATAATGTTCAATCAGCCGGCTCTAATGCCACACTTACAGGTGGCTCGATCCTCGCTCTTAGTTGCTGCGCCGTGATTACGAGCGCAACGGAACCAATAATGAGAGCGGCAGCAATCAACGTGCGCATGGTTACAGTTTCGCCTGCAAAAAGAGCGCCCAACAGGACTGCGACAATCGGATTCACGTACGCATAAGTGGCGACTTTGGCCGGTTCGCAGTGACGCAGCAGCCAAATGTAGGCCGTGTATCCAACCACAGCGCCAATGATCACCAGATAGATGAATGATGTGAGCGACAACATCGAGATGGAACTGGGATGAAGGCGCCGCAGCTCGCCAGTGAGGATCCCGACAAACAAAAGGAGCATTCCTCCGCAGAGCATTTGTTGAGCAGCCGTGAGAAAAGGTGAGGCAGCATGTCTTGCAACGCGCGAGTAGAGCGAGCCGACTGACCATATGAAAGATGACACGAGTAGAATCGACATTCCGATCGCCGGATGGCGGCCGTCATTTGAGGAAAAACGCAATGCCGGCCCGAATAAAACTCCAACGCCGATGAAACCCGCTATGAGCCCGACCCAAACGATTGGAGTTGGTCTCGGCGCCATTCCCGTCGCCCACCCCAGCAGCACAATATAAATGGGAACAATCGCAACGATCAGCGCAGCCAGTCCGGAGTCGATGTACTTTTCCGAAATTGTTACTCCGCCGTTGCCTGCAAGCAGCAAACAAGCGCCAATAATCAGCGATGTGCGCCAGTTAGCCCAGCTCGATTTGCTGATGCCTTCCGACCAGGCGATCACATACATAATTAGTCCGGCCAACACAAACCTCCCGCCGGCCATTAGAAACGGTGGAATCGTTTCAATGGCAAACCGAATACCGAGATAAGTCGAGCCCCAGATCACGTAGAGCGCGGCGAATGCGATGATCACTAGCGTTCTTTTGGATGCGGCCATGGGAGCGCTAATCTGGCATAAATTCGTATCGCGCGCGCCTTCGGGGAGCGCGGGCATTGTGCCCGCTTTGTCCGGCATGTTGCCGGACAGTTCAGTTCGCAAGTTGTGTAATCAACGCGCAGGGGAAGCCACCGGCAATATGCTGGCGGCGACGGGCAAAAAGCCCGCGCTCCCCAATCTCGTACGAACGCTACCTATACGCCGCGCCTGAAAAGCAATCGATACAGCAGCAACAGAATCATTGCACCAACGATCGACATAATCCAACCGGCGACATAGTTTTCGCCTGCAAAGATGCGACCAATCCACGTGCCTACGAGCGCACCCGCGATGCCTAGCAGAATCGTAATGATACAACCACCGGGATCTTTCCCTGGCATCAACAGCTTTGCGAGCGCACCGATAACCAGTCCAACAAGGATAGTCCAAATAATTGAGTGAGCGCTAAAGTCCATATGCGGCCAGTTGTATCGGATCGAATCGGCCGCGGCAAGATGAAAGGAGTGACGGCTGCCCAAGCCGTTGCTCCTTGTCAAAGTTGAATCACTTGCGCAGAGTGAATGTCTTCACTTGCCCGAATTTCGCTCAGTAATTCTTCGCCGGGCGCGGTGTCGAGATTTAAAACCGTCAGCGCGGTGCCGCCGGCCTGATTCCGGCTGAGCGACATCGTGGCGATGTTCACACCGTGATTACCGAGCAAAGTACCAATGCGCCCCACCATCCCGGGGCGATCGGTGTTTTCCAACACGAGCACGACGCCGTGCGGGCGCGCTTCAACCGGTCGGCTGTTGATGCTGACAATTCGTGGCGTAGCCCCGAAGAACGCACCGCCGACAGACACGGTTTTCCCTTCTGCCATGGCCGAAAGCTCGAGCATGTCGGTGTAATCGCCCGGCGCGCTCAATCGCGACTCGGTAAGTTTAAGACCGAGAGTCTCGGCAAAGGCAGGCGCGTTCACTTCGTTGACTTCGGTGCCACCGGCAATCTGCAAAAAGCCTTTCAACACCGCACGAGTGATCGCAGTCGTATCCGCCTCGTTGACTTTTCCGCTGTAATTGATGTTGAGCGACTCGGCGCGTTTCGGCGCGATCTGCGATAGAAATTTGCCGAGCTTTTCGCCAAAACGCAGATGCGGTCCTATGATCGCCAGAGTTTTCGCGTCGAGATTGGGCATGTTCACAGCATTGCGAATCGTGCCTTCGAGCAGCGCCGCCCGAATTGATTGCGCAATCTCGATGCCAACGCTCTCCTGTGCTTCGACTGTGGACGCACCAAGGTGCGGCGTCAGTACAAGATTGGGTGCGCTGCGCAATGGCGAATCGGACGGTAGCGGTTCAATTTCGAAAACATCCAGCGCCGCGCCCGCCACATCACCAGCTTGCAACGCTTTCGCAAGCGCGGCTTCGTCAATCAAACCGCCACGCGCACAGTTGATGATGCGCACGCCGCGTTTTGTTTTTGGCAAACGCGCCGCATCAAGAATGTGGCGCGTCTCTCCGGTGAGCGGCGTATGCAGCGAGATGAAATCGGCGTTCGTAAGCAAATCGTCCAGCTCATCCACGAGCTCGACTTGCAGACTGCGAGCACGTGTCACGGAAAGGTACGGATCGTACGCGACGACCCGCATCCCAAAAGCTATGGCGCGCCGGCTTAACTCACTGCCGATTCGGCCCATGCCGATAACGCCAAGTGTCTTGTTGTAAAGCTCGACGCCTTCAAAGTTTCTTTTGTCCCAATGCTTATTGCGAACGTTTGCGTCTGCGTGCGGAATCTTGCGCGCCACCGCGAGCAACAGGGAAAAGGCGTGTTCGGCAGTGGAAACGGTGTTTCCACCCGGCGCATTTAACACGACGATGCCGCGGCGCGTCGCCGTCTCAACATCGACATTGTCGACCCCCACCCCGGCGCGGCCTACCACGCGAAGCTTCGCGCCGGCATTCAAAATGTCCGCCGTGATTCTTGTCTGGCTGCGCACGATTAGCGCGCTGAATGTGGGGATAACCTCGATCAGTTCTTTTTCGCTCAGCCCCGTCTTGATCGCCACATCAAGCGCATCATCGCATAAAAGCTCATCAACGCCGCGTTGGGAGATCGAATCGGCAATGAGGACTTTGAGCGGAGTCATATTTTGTGGGGCAGGCGCTTCGCCTGCCGGGGAACCGGAGCGGTTGCCCTACAATTTCTCCCTGCGATTGATGTTTTCATCCGAAGATGAGCAAGTGAATGGATTCGGGCAACTGCTGAGCGACGTTTGTGGCAACGCTACCGCGGAGGAGCTTCACCAACGCGGGACGTTGTGACGCACCGATGACGAGGAAATCAATGCCCATGGTTGCTGCAAGATCGACAATTGTCGTGGCGGCGTCCTGACTTACGGCGTAAAGCGGAACCACGTTCATGCCGCGCTCGCTCCCGAGTTTCCGCATCGAGCACATGATAGCATTTGCTTCCGGGTCGTCCTGCCAGTTGGAGCGGCCAAGCCGTGTGCCGGCTGCCGTGTAATAAACAGCGACCTCTTTGACGTAGAGCACAAACAGCGTCGCTTTTCGCAATTGCGCTTCGTCCAAGGCAAAGCTGAGCACCGGCGTGATTCCGCGTGCTGCGACCATGATTTTTTGACCTTCCTGCAAACGCGGTCGCATCGTTGCCGCGAGGTCGGGGGTAACCATCCGGGCAACTTCACGCGTCACGGTGAGAGTCGTGAGACCCTGACGCTTCAATGTGTAAGCGCGCAATGCCAGCCCGCCCATTAGAATCGCGAGCACGAATTGCAGGGCATCGAGTTTCGTGTGCGCTAGCGTAAGCTCGACAAAAGCCAGAACTACGAACGTGACGGCAAACAGCACGCGATCGTACCATGTGAAACCTCTGGTGCGATTGAATGTACACGAACCGACGTTGACCGTGATCGCCCCTACTACGCCGATGGCATAAAGGCCGGCCAACGCGGTAAAGTTCGCCGCAAATAGCAGCACCACCACTGGCAGCCCGGTGGCGATGAACAGGGGCCACATGGGAACGCCATGGCCATTGAGGCGACGGAATTGCCGCGGCATCTCGCGGTCGCGCGACATCATGTAAAGCAGACCGATCATTGCCACGATAGCTGTGTTGGCCGCGCTCAAGAGCAGCAGGCAGAAAACAACTCCAACAATCCAGCCGAAAATCTGGCCGACTGCGGGCGAAAATGTGGCGGTGGCAAATTCCTCGCCGATGAAGCGCAACATGTCTTCACTCCGTTGTCCCAGAATCGCGGAGATCGCGCCCTTATCTGTTAAATGCAGTGTTTTATCCAGGACGGCAGGCAATGAAAGCATTGCCCATCCGAGCAGCGCCGTCCCAATAACAACCTCGATCGCCACCGGCGTAATCGCCTTGAGCGACTCGCGCGCGACCCTCGGGTGTTCCATTGTCGATCCAGGATCGAGCTTCATCACGCCGGTAAGATTCGCGATCGACTCCGCACCCGACAACGCCAGGATCACGCTGACAAATTGCACCCAGACGGTGGCTAAACTCTGATGCCGCGGCTCGAGAAAGCGCGTGGTGAAATGCGGCGCGCTCATCGCGATTAGAAACACCACTACGAGTGCAGTCGGCAGTGCCAGCGCCACTGCGAAACTTCCGGAATGCTTCGGCCCGAAATAATTGACGAGGCCCATGATCAACAGCACACCAATCGTCGTGAGCGCTATGTGATCGCGAAGAAACCCGATCCAAGTCATCTGCTCCGCACCGGAAGTGATGTAGCTCAATGCAGACCAACCACTGAGCGCAGCCGTGACCGTAAGATCTGCAACCAGCAGCAGCGCCCCGACAACCGCCAGCAACCGGCTTTGTTCGCGCGCGGCTGAGTAAACACCGCCACCGTCAGGAAAATGACGGCAGATAACAATGTAATTGATGCCGACCAGCCCGGTGAGCGCGCAAACGGCAAGGATGATCGGCAGCGATGAAAATCCGGCGGCGACAAACGCCAGACCAATTACGTACGCTTTGCTGGTACCCCAATCGCCGTAGAGCAAGGCGGCGGCACGTCTCCAATCCAGATTGCGCGGCCGATGCACGCCTGCATGCGTGTCCAGAACAACATCCTCTACGAGCCGCGCCATTGCTTATTGGCTGTGACTGTCAACGGCGCGCCTGCTCACTGGCAAGCCGTTTCTCAAGTACGCCTGGTTTGACTATGAATCGACTCAATCAGATGTTTCGGCGGTTCTTTGTTTCGCTTAATGGATCGGCGAGTGACCGCTCCAACGGGGGAACCAAATTTCGTCTGCGAATTCGCGGTGGATCGGGGCAAACGATGCGCGGCATCGAGAGCATTTAATGGCTCTAGCCCGACAGCTAACCTCGTAAGCAACATTAAAGTGCAAAGGAAGTCGTGGAACCGACTCCTCGCAAAGTGAAGCGCCTCGTCGCGCGAGTGACGCTTCGTTTGAGTCGAACGAATTGATTCCAACTAACGTTAAACGTCCGCGCAATGTGGATTGGAAGCGCGCGGCAGCGATTTTGTACGGCGATTGGGGGACGAGCAAGGCCTACGTCATCGGTCTTGCATTCGCTGTTGCAGGCTACAGTTCGTTTTGGCTGATCGCGGCGATGTGCGTGCTCACTGCACTTGTTGGCCTCAACTACATGGTCATCTGCCGCCTTTATCCCGACGGCGGCGGCGTTTACGCTAGCGTGCGCCATCGCAGCGAAGTTATATCCATCGTCGGCGCGTTCTTGCTCATCGCCGATTATTTGGTCACCGCGGCCATCAGCGCGCTTTCCGCTTTTCAATATCTGGGCGTGCCGCACCCAGAAAAATTCGCGGCCATGTCAATCTTGATCATTGGCTTACTGAATCTGTTAGGACCGAAACAAACTGGTGGCCTTGCGTTCTTGATTTCGATTCCAACCGCCGTGGTCGTGGTTGTCCTCGGTCTGTTCTGTCTGCCGCACCTGGGCGAAGCATTTGCTCATTTGCAGCCATTGCGCGGAACATTTGGCCAGAACTGGGCCGCTTTTGTCGGAATCGTGCTGGCCCTGTCGGGGGTGGAAGCGATCGCCAATGCCACGGGCGTGATGAAGCTCGATCCCGGGAGCAGCGACGAGAAGCCATCGGTGATCAAAACATCCACGCCCGCAATCATGATAGTGATGATCGAAGTCTGCCTGTTCACGGCGTTGCTTGGGCTCGCGATGCATGCGCTCGGCGGATTGCAGATCGTAAACGGCGACGTCAACGCGCCAGGGGCCGAAGGCGTCCGCGATTATATGCTGCGTTACATGGGCCAAATCTTCGTCGGAGGAGCGCTTGGCCCCGCGCTGGGTCATGCATTTGGTTTCCTCGTCAGCATTGTTTTCGGTCTGCTTCTCCTGTCCGCGGTCAACACTGCGATTGTCGACCTCATTGCAATCCAATTTCTCATGTCACGCGACCGCGAAATACCAAGAATCTTTCAGCGCCTCAACAAATGGGGCGTTCCAAGCGCGGGAATGTTTCTCGCTACGCTCGTCCCAATGCTTCTCGTGATTATTGTGAAGGACATGTCTGGCCTGGCCGATCTTTATGCTGTTGGCGTGGTCGGCGCGATAGCAACCAACCTCGGCGCGACTTCAACCGACCGAAAATTGTCGATCAAAAGCTGGGAGCGTACGCTCATGTTTGGAACTTTTCTTGTCATGGCAGCGATCGAAATTTCTCTGCTCATCGACAAGCCGAACGCGCGTTATTTTGCCGTCACGATTCTCGCTGTTGGATTGATTCTCCGTGGACTTGTGCAGGAGCGCCAAATGAAAAAGGAAGCTGCGCCCACGCTGCCGCCACGACAATTAGGTGTCGATGTTGCGCGTCCGATGTCCAAAGCGCCGTCTTCTCCAGAGGGCGAAGCAATGTTATGCGCGGTTCGAAGCGCAGGGCGTACCCTCGATTTCGCATTACGAGAAGCAGCCAGGGCCGGCTCGCGCCTTTACCTGCTCTTCGTGCGTGAACAACCGTTCATGACAGAAGAGGACGCCAGACGCAAATGGCAGCAGGATCCGGAAGCCAGCACGATTTTCGCTGAAGCGAAACAGAAAGCTGAGGACATCACGCCGTTGTTCTGCTACGCCGTGAGTCCCTCTGCCGCCGAAACGATTGTTGATATTGCTGCGACGCTCGGTGCATCGCGCGTCATTCTCGGCGCGCCACAACGCAGCGCGCTGATGAATCTGCTTCGCGGCAACGTCATCCGCGAAGTATCTAACTCGTTGCCGGAAGAAATTGATCTGCTCGTTTATGCTTGAAGAATGCACCGCGACTTCGATCTCGGCGGTTTGCGGAAACATGTGACAATGATCTCTATGATGATGAATTCGCTCATAAAAACCGACCAAAGATAAGCGGACTTTTGCGGCCGTAATTAAACTGCAACCGAAAGACGTTAAAAAAACGTTAATGCTGACCCGGGGCGACGCTTGCGCTACCGGGGAAAAAAAAGATCGACACCAACACAAATGCCGGAATTAGGATTGGAAGGGCGAACTTCCAGATATAGCCGATAAAGCTTGGCGTTGGAACCTGCCCATGCTCAGCAATCGTTTTCACCAGCAGGTTCGGAGCGTTGCCTATATAGGTGAGTGCGCCAAAGAAAGTCGCGCCCAGTGAAAGCGCGATTAATTCGCCGCCGTTTTTGGAAATAAAGTCGGCTACCTGCGACGGTTCGTTGATGTCGAAGTGGTGGAGTCCGAGTGCTGCCGCGAAAAAAGCGAGATAGGTTGGCGCGTTATCGAGCAGTGCGGAGAGTATGCCTGTTGCCCAATAGATTGCCGTCTCGGAAGTCAATCCCAGTTTCTCGGCTGATCCTTCCATGTATTCCAAAACCGGAATCATCGTTCCGAAAATACCGAGAAAGAGCCAGCCGATTTCTTTGAGCGGCGCCAAAGTGAAATTGTTGGCTTCGCGAATGCCCTGTGGCGTAGCGAAATAGGATCCCAGAGCAATCAGTACCATGAGCGGCTCGCGCCAGCCCGCGCGCACGGCGATGAGCGCAGCCAAAAGCGCAAACAGGAATAGGAAGTTGTGGGCGCCGTTGCAGCGCCATTGCGTGATCTCGCTTTCATGAATGGCCCTTTTGCGCGCGCGAAGATTGACAAGATCGAGAATAAAAAAGACGACGAGAACAATCGCGACCGTTAGCAACCATTGGCGCCAGCAATTTTGCAGCGTCCAGCCGAATGGCACGCCTTTAAGAAATCCCAGGAAGAGCGGCGGACCCACCGGCAACAGCGCGCCGCCAATGTTGCTGACCAGAAAAACAAAGAACGCGATATGCATAGGCGCAACGCGGCCTCTGTTCATCGCGATCCACGGCCGGATTAGCAGCATCGATGCGCCGATGGTGCCTATTAGATTTCCCAAGAACGCACCGACAAGGAGGAACAGAGTGTTTCTCATCGCACCGCTCGGCGATTTGACGCGCAAATGAATTCCGCCTGCGACAACAAAGAAAGAACCGACCACGACCATGAAGGTCACATAATCGATTCCCGCGTGAACGACGCGCGCGCACTGCTTAGCAACGAAGAGATGATAAAGACAAACTATGCCGGCGAGAGCGACGCAAAGCTTGTGGTAATGACGCTCCCAGTGATGCTGAGCGATGAGCGGAGCGAGTGCGATCGCCACCAGCAAGATCACAAACGGCAGCATTATCGGCCAGTCCGGGCGCGTCGCGACGAGACCCAGGACCCAAATCATCTTGCCATTGGACTTATCGCCGTGCGATCCGTCAATGAAACTCGGTTTTGTGGCGCCTGCTTTGAGGAACGTTCGAAAAAGCCGGGCGCGCTTCGATGATCTTCAGGACGCCGGCACAACTCGCAAGCTCGCGGCGACTTCGATCTCGGCGGTTTGTGGGAACATGTCGAGCGGTGTGACGGATTCGAGCGCGAATCTTTCCTGCAATTCTCTCAAATCGCGAGCGAATGTGGGCGGATTACACGAGACGTAAATCAATGTGGCTGGCGCAAGATCAACAATCGTTTTTCGCACATCCGCGCTCAGCCCAGTCGCCGGAGGATCCACAATAAGGGTCAAGGAATGACGGCTTCCCAGCCGTCGTGTCTCACCCTCAACGGCTAGGAAGCCGTCGTTCCTTGAGACGCTTGCCAGCTCTTCTTCCACATCACTAGCGATGTAGGTTTCTTTGTCGGTGGCGTTTTGTTTCGCGGCCGCGATTGCGAATTTGTCCCAATCAATCCCGATTACGCGCTCGAATTTGTCGAGCAGCGCTTTTGCAAAGAATCCTGCGCCGCAATAAGCATCGATCAACAGCTCTTGCTTTGGGGGAACGAGATTGACGACCAAGCCGCGCAATGCATCTGCGACCTCGTCGTTGGTTTGGGAAAAAACGCGCGAACTGGCCGAAGCCCGCAACGTGTAATCGCCATCGCGCACGTATGGTTGTGCGCGTAACTCCGTCAGCGCACGATTCACTTCATCGGTCGAAATCGGGCACTGCTCGATATCAATCAATTGGTGCGAATCGCGTCGAAAAAAACCGATCACGCCCTCCTGCGCGTGCACGGTGATACGATTGCGATATGCGTACTGCTTGGGCGAAGGGATGATCGGTCGCAGCGGAACATCTTTTAGTTTGCCGATTCGCTGGAGCGCGTCACGAACCTGTCGCCATTTGATCGCAAGCTGATGTTCGTAGCTGATGTGCTGGTAAGCGCATCCGCCACACCGGCCGAAATAAGGGCACAGTGGTTCTACACGATCCGGTGAGCTTTGCTTGACTTCGACTAGCTCCGCTTCGGCGAATTGCTTTTTCTCGCGCACGATTTCCGCAGAGACCAGCTCGCCTTCGATCGTATAAGGAACGAAGACAGCTTTCCCTTGGTCTCGCGCGACTCCTTTTCCCCCGAACGCAATATCTTCGATTTCCAGATCGACGATGCGCATGCGCTGACTCGCGAGAAGCGTCCTTAGCCTGCGATGGCCCGCTCAATCGCGGCTTCAAGCTTCTCGAGCTTGATGGGTTTGATCAGGTGTTCGGAGAAACCCGCCTGTAAACTTCTCTTGATATCACTGTTATTACCAAAACCGCTGATGGCGATCCCCGGAACGTTGGAGATCGCGCGCAATTGCATCATCAGGTCCATGCCAGTTCCGTCAGGCAGAGCGATATCGCTGATGAGCAGATCGAACTTGTTGCGCACTGCCGCTTCCATCGCCGAGCGGACATTATGCGTCGCCGCCACAAGATATCCTCGGCGGACAAGCAATTTCTCCAAAGCAGCGCACGTGTCCTGATGATCGTCAACGAGCAGAATTTTCAAACCTTGCTGCGAGGCTTCACTGGTCGTTTTGAGAGGAACAGTGGCTGCTTCGGCGGGCGAAAGCGTTGGCATTGAAAGGATGAACGTCGAGCCGCGGTCGCACCCGCCGCTTTGCGCGGTGAGGGTGCCGCCGTGCGCCTGCGCGAGAGATTTTGAGATGGCCAGCCCGAGACCCAGCCCGCCAAATCGCCGCTCAAACGAGCGGTTGCCCTGTTCGAACGGATCGAAAATGCGGCGCATGATTTCTGCGTCCATCCCGATACCGGTGTCGCGCACGCTGATCATCAAGCCTTCCGAGGACGGATTGGAAGAAGAGATGGTGATCTCACCATCCTCCGGTGTGAACTTGACCGCGTTCTTGAGCAGGTTCCAGATGATTTGTTGAAACTTTGCCGTGTCTGCTGCGACGAGATGCGCGTTCGCCCGCAAATTGAGATGCGCTCGAAGTTTTTTGGATTGCACCTCTGCTCGGCAAATCTCCACCACATTCGAGATCGCTAGATGCGCATCGACCGGGGCGAATCGCAGCTGCATTTTGTCTCTGGCGATTCGCGTGAAATCGAGCAAGTCATCAATGAGCTGTGTTTCCAATTCGATGTTGCGACGGATCATCGCCAGGGCAGACCTGGCGTCTTCAGTTTGCTCGGGTTCTATCTCAAGGGATTCCAATGCGGAAATGACCGGCGTGAGTGGCGTGCGGAGTTCGTGTGAAAGCATGGCTAGGAAGTGGTCTTTGGTACGATTGGCGGCTTCCACGACCGCCTTTTGCTGCTGAAGCTCTTCCTCAACGCGCCGTCGTTCGGCCATACCGGCGGAAAGCGCCATCGCCGTGATTGTCAGCACCGCTGTCCATGATTGCAGGGCGAGCAGCGACTGATTTTCCGTCTCCCTAATGAATGGCCCGAAGCCACGCAGCGTTCCCCACACCGCGACCACGGACAGGATGAAAATCCCGGTGGCCGTTTCGCGTTGAGTAAAACGGAAGGCCGTCCAAATTACAACGGGTCCAAAAATAAAAGCGATGGGATAATTCCGGAACGAAATTTCAAACCATCCGCTAAAGACAACGATGCTCAGCAGCACCAGCAAAAGCAGGAGCGTGCCGACTTCCGCGGCGTCCTTTTTGTTCCAACGTCGTTTTGCGGCAACGCACCAGAGAAGAACAAGCGGAGTGAAAACAAGGTCGCCCGTTGCATCGCCGAGCCACCATGTGAGCCAGATGGCACCGTAGTTTGTCCAGTCGGCAAAGCCGGCGAGCGCAAGACTGGTCACACCAAAAACTGGGCTGATGATGGTGCTAATCGCTGCTGCAAGCGCAAATCTGAAGACGCCTTGGGGACGATCACAGAAATTTTTGCCGCCCGCGAATCGATTCACGAGCCATGCGCCGGCCAGAGCTTCCAGGGTGTTGCCCGTCGCGATGGCAAATGATGTGGCGACGTCTCCCGCGGTCGTCACGTTCACCAGAAACGCGCCCACAAAGATCGCCGGCCACACGCGATAACCGAACAAGAGTGCAGCGGCTAGCGCGATTCCCGTCGGCGGCCACACCGGCGATGCGCTCGCGTGCAATGACGCCAGCATCAAACCGAGTTTGCCGGCTGCGAAGTAAATGATGGCTAGGATACCGATGAGCGGCAGCCCAGAGAAACGTCGCGATTCCATCGCCGACCGCCTGTTGCGCGTCGCGTATGTTTACGCCTGCACGAGGCGACGGTCAATTACGGTCGCTTACCAAGGTTCCAAATCCGAAGAACCTGTTCGCTCGCGGGCGCGACATCGGCATAATTTCCATGCATGGCCTGGCGGCTTCACGAGCATGTTTTGCGCGGCAAAATCGACAACCGCACGCGCGGGTGCGTAAAGGGTGAGGTGTGGCTGGCGGGCATCGACCACCCGCTGGTGCTGGAATTAACGGGCGATTGGGCGCCTGATCTCGCTGGCTGCGAGTTAAGCTTTGAAAATCCCGACCCGATTCCCATGACGACGAAACCGCCGGCTCCTCAGCAACGCGGCGCTCCCGGCGACATCACCGCAGCGCGCAAGGTGCGCCTGTTCGATGTCCCGATTGAAGAAGCTTTGGCGATGTGCAAACGCGGTGATACGCCGCCCGAGCACATGGCCAATAGTCTCTACCTGGAATGGTTCAGCGAACTGAGCGGCCGCGTGGTGATCGAAAGTGCAGATTATCGTCTGCAAATCTCCGAGCCCGCGTGGCGTTATACGTCGGAAGAAATTGCCGAGCGCGGGAGCTGTATCGCGGAAGAGCAGACACCATTTTCCATCGGCATCACCCAGGACGGCGAGACACAAGGGTGGGACGAAATTCGCTATGAGCAATTTCTCCGCGAATCCGATGCGCGCACGGATCGATACGGGCGGTTATTGGAGAAATACGCCGACCATCCCGATAGCGAACGGATCATTGCCCGCGAAATGGGATGGACGTGGCTGGAGGAGGCGCTCGATCGGCAGGAACAGGAAAAAGAGCGAGAGCAGGAGCCAGAGACGGACGCTTTGGAAGCGAAGCTAAACAAAGAGGACGAAGATGTGTTTGAGGAGGATATTGAAGATTACGAATTGCCGCCGCCCAATCCCATGCGGGAAGGAATTGATTGGGTGCGTGACAAGAGGGGGCGGATCTCGCATCCGATCAAGAAACGCGCCGATGAGGCGCTGCATGCATTGCTCGACGAGCTAGAGACGGCGGGACATTTCCCAGAGGAACAAGATGAACAACTCGCCGACTTCGTGAGCGGTTTTATGACCCTCAACGCAAAGCTCGCAGGCGCGCTCGGCGGACTGGCGCGCGGAGACGATCTTCTGGAGGCGGGACTCGTAATCGCCTGGCTCAAACGCGTTCTGGATATTTTGAACAAACCATCGCAGCCGCCAACGCAATTAAGGACAAGCGATTTCTCCCAGATGAGCGGTTTGCCTATTATCGCGGCGAGCTTTTTGCGATCCGCGAAAAGATTTTGGAATTGATCACGCGGTTGCGAGCGCAGTGACCAAAGGGGAGCGCATGCTTTTCAGCTTGATGCGCGCGTTAAAACTGCGCGCATCGGACAAAGCAGCCGCTTAAGTCATCCGAGTACGCACCAGGTTCGATGAAAGCGAGTACTAATTGAAATCTTGGTGCGAATCGCGCACGTAAGGATATTTCGACTCGTTACCCACCTCAGGCGGAAATTCGGGATAACCGGCATGAATGTAAGGAATGTCTGGCGGCAGAATGGGGTAATAGCTTTCCCGCCAAATTGGAAACGGAAATGTCAAAATCTCGATTAAACCAGCCACGTGTCGTGTCGCTGAGCGTCCCAGGCCGCGCACAACACCATAACTAGCCCCCGCGGAATTACCTTCTGTTTGGTTGACCTGGTTAACCGTCACAAAAAAGTCAGTCGGAGCCCAGACGAAATTCGAAAGACCGCGACCAAGCTTGCGCGTTGGCCCATAATCGTTCGAAGGCGGGTCTTGAATATCGGCTAAGGCACCGCTGGCAAGTCCAGCGACCGCTGCGAGGGAAAGGATGGTTTTCATAGGCACTCGAAACCAGTTAAACGATTCCGAACAGCGAAAGCAACACTTTATTTTTGGCCTTCGTCTGCGATGCGGGGCTGTGTCTTTAACATCGAAATACCGATCGTGATCCCGAGAATGAGTACGATGATCCCGAGTGAAAGGCTCCTCGGCAGGGGTAAAAGATCCGCGATAATCATTTTCAAGCCGACAAAGGCGAGCACGAATGCAAGTCCTGTTCGCAAGTAAATAAAGCGATCCATCAAGCCGGCTAAGAGGAAATAGAGCGACCGCAGGCCGAGAATGGCGCAAATATTTGAGGTATAAGCAACAAATTGATCGCGCGTAATCGCCAGTACCGCGGGAATCGAATCGATGGCAAAGATCAGGTCCGTAGTCTCGATCACGATCATGGCTAGAGCGAGTGGCGTGAACATCCAGCGGCCATCCAGGCGCACATGAAAATGTTCATCATAGTAATCGCGCGTGATCGGAAGGACCCGACGGCACGTTCGCAACAGCCAACCCTCAGTAAGATCGCGCGCGGCGTGTTTCTTGAAAAGCATTCGCGCTGCGGTGATAAGCAACAACGCACCGAACAAATAAAGGACAAAATGAAAGCGCTCCACCAGCGCGATACCGCACAAGATCATTGTGCCACGCATGATGAGCGCCCCGATGATTCCCCAGACCAGGACGCGACGTTGTGCGAGCGGAGGAACCCGAAAATGCGCGAAGATCAGTACAAACACAAAAATGTTGTCCATGCTCAGGGAATATTCGATGAGATAGCCGGTCAGAAAATCGAGGCCGTGATGGGGTCCCTTGATACGCCAGACCAACGCATTAAATCCCAGCGACACGAGCACCCAGATCACGGTCCGCTGAAGCGCGGCACGCATGCTCAATTCGCGACCGCGCCGCTTGGAACTAAAGAGGTCGATGCCTAATGCAATGAAGACGCCGATGTGAAACGCGATCCAAACCCACAGCGGTGCTCCAGCGATCGTCTTGCGCATGAGAACATCGAAGTGAGAAACGACCGAAAACGAAATGCTCGTCGTCACGGCGGGCAGGTTTTCATGCCGCGAGGCATGCGGCAATCGCAAATTGCACGTGTCCCATTCATCTCATGAACCTATGGCGTATCCGCTATGAGGTGATATTGTCTCCCCTGCCCAAAAATGGATGCTGAGTTACAAAAGCTTGTCGAATCGGGGAAGCTCACCTCCAAAGCCACCGAGCAACTGGAAAAACTAAGGCCGGGCACATTTTGTCTCCATAAAAGTTGGGGATTCGGCCGCGTACGCGGATGGAACCTGCTCCTCAATCAGATTGAAATCGATTTCGCAAGCAAAAAGTCCCATGCCATGCAGGTTCAGTACGCGGCGGAGAATCTTAAGCCTCTCGCGCCTGAGCATTTTCTTACCCGCAAGGCGACGGATCTCGCCGCGATTAAGAATTTGGCAAGGGAGGACCCTGTCGCGCTGGTCCGAAATATTGTGGAAAGTTTGGACGGCAAAGCTACCACCCAGCAGATCGGTGAATGGCTGATAGGCGATGTTTTCATCGAGGCGGAATGGAAACGCTGGTGGGAATCAACCAAGAAGGCGCTGAAGGCGAGCGGCGCTTTTTCTATCCCCGCAAAAAAAACCGAGCCGATCCAAATTCGCGGCGAAGGCGTATCGCACGCTGAGGAGCTGATCGCCGCTTTCAACAAAGCGCGACAGCCGAAAGAACAAATCGCGGCCTTCGAGCAGATCATAAAATTTCACGAGCAATTCAAGGAGCCTGACAAACAGCTTCAACCCATCATTGTCGCCATCGAGAACACAGCAGTGCGCAACCAGAGAATGCATCCTGAGCTCGCGTTCGTGTTCATCATCGCGCGGGACGATTTGGTTGGGCGCGTCCCGTCTCTGCACACAACCCATATCGGCCTGACCCTTTCAAAACTAATTCTCGAGGAAGAAAACCGTTTGACATCAATCCTGCCCAAATTGCCGGCGGCAAAAGAGAAAAGAATCTTGCAAGCGTTGCCGTCGGCGCTTGGTCCGCGCTGGACGGAGCGCGCCTTAAATTGGATGCAAGGCAGTCACGGCCGCATGGTCGCACAGATTCCGCGCCTCTTAAGCGAAGCCGGCCAACATGCCGAGCTTCGGACAGTCCTGGAACGAAGCATTCGCGAACATTCGGCCACGAGCGAGATGCTCGCCTGGTTATGTAGTGAACGGGAAAGCTGGAGTGAGCTCATTACGCCAGATTTGCTCAGTGCGATTTTGTCTGCGCTGGAACGCGAACAGCACAACGCTCCTGGTCGTGCCAGCAAGTTACAGCGCGCCCTGGTCGACGACCGCCAATTGCTTGGCGAGATTTTTACAAACGCAGATGTCGGTCTCGCGCGCGATGCGATGCGGCGGCTCCAGTTGAGCCCGCTGTTTGACGAGTTGACGAAACGCTCCTTATTGGCGCGGATCGTGAAAGTCTATCCAGAACTGGAAAGCGTGATCACAGGCGCGCAACCACAGGAAAGGGCTGCACCACTTATCGTTTCCTGGAGCAGCTTGGAAAAACGCGAGGCCGAATACGAAGAGCTCGTGAAAACAAAAATTCCAGAGAACAGCAGGGAGATCGCGCTCGCCAGGTCGTATGGCGATCTGAGCGAGAACTTTGAATTTAAAGCGGCGAAGCAAATGCAAAGCGTCCTGATGCGGCGCAAGGCAGAGCTCGAACAAATGCTGCACCATGCGCGCGGGACTTCCTTTGAGAATCCCGACACCTCGCGCGTTTCCATCGGTACAATCGTGACACTGCGCAACGCAGTGACAAACAGCGAAGAAACGTACACCGTCCTCGGCGCGTGGGACGGCAACCCCGATCGCCACATTATTTGACGACGACGGCACTCAATTTACAATCACTTCAATCCAAGCCGCGCCGCCGGACCGGACGCCTGCAACAAATCTTCCAGACGAATCTGCCGTTGAAGCGGCAGTGGCTGACTAATCGGCCAAAAATCTGGCAGCGCGCGCGCCTCGCGTGCTAATGCCAGTCCAGCTCAGACCGATCGCGCCTTCGCGATTGCCGCTTTTCTTTTGGCGACACCGACCGCCGATCGAGCAAGCCGCCGTCCACAGCGATTAAATCAGTAATTCGTAGGAGAGAATGCTCAGGCAATAGATTGCCGCCGTTTCTACTCGCAGAATGATTGGCCCCAGCGTGATCGGCTGGCATCCATGGCGACGCGCGAGCGAAAGTTCCGCAGGCGTAAAATCGCCTTCGGGCCCAATAAGCATCAGCACGCTGCGAGGGCGGTGTTCATGTTCTCTCGAATAATCTGCCAGGATCTTCTTAAGGTGTTGCGCGTCAGGCTGGAGTGATCCGATCAGCCGAAGATCGAACGATTCCTCTGAAGCCATAGAAAATAATTCTGCTAATTTTCTCGGCGTATGTACGCGCGGCAGCCAGTTCTGACCGCATTGCTTGGCCGCTTCAATCGCGACCTGCTGCCATTTCGACTGTTTTTGCGCGGCGGTTTCGGAATCGACCTGCACAATCGTCCGGTCGGAAATGATCGGCGCAATTTCGGCTGAGCCAATCTCCACAGCCTTTTGCACGATCAGCTCCATATTTTTCCCTTTTGGAATCGCTTGTCCGAGAACAATCCGGCACTGAAGCGGCGGCGTTTCAGCTTCGTGCAATTTTCGCAGTCTGATT
This sequence comes from Verrucomicrobiota bacterium, assembly GCA_003218475.1. GTDB lineage: Bacteria > Verrucomicrobiota > Verrucomicrobiia > Chthoniobacterales > UBA10450 > Udaeobacter. The sequence goes on from QHNR01000049.1 coordinate 20,825, forward strand.
TCGTCGTCGCTAAGATCGGCAATTTCCGCAGTGCTTTCGCGTCCTTGTCCATTGAATAACACCAGCTTGTCCCCAACTCTCATGCGCAGAACGTCGCGCGCGTGGTGCGCTTCGGGACCCACTAACGTAGGCGTGGCTGGGTTCCAATTCTCGGGGCAGATGTAAAAGCGATACATAGGCGTGGGTGAAATGAAGCAGTTGTGACCCACGGGACTCATGTGACCCATGGCACAACTTGTTATTGGTAGTTAGACCCAATCAGTGAATTCAGTGCCACCACGTTCGCCAAAGATTTGCCTATCGGTAGCTCTACACCTCTCTCTTGAAGCGCTGCGAGCACCGTTTCGGTGGGAATGTTTCCGACCAGCGCGTCCTGCGCGAATGGACATCCGCCAAGACCGCCGATAGCAGAATCAAAACGGCGGCAACCCGCATCGTAGGCTGCTAGCACTTTTGCTGCTGCTGTATCGGGTGCGCTGTGAAGATGCACGCCGATGTCGTAATCGGCGTGTTGCTTCGTGACCGACTGGACCATGCTGTGAATCAGATCAGGGCCAGCAACTCCAACGGTGTCAGCCAGCGAAATCGACCGGATACCAATCGCGGCCAGTTTCTCTACTGCCTCGCACACCTCATCTTCATTCCACGGATCGCCGTATGGATTCCCGAACGCCATCGAAATGTAAGCAACGATACCAAGCCTCGCGTTGTCAGCCTTGCTTTTGATCGATTCCAGCACTTTGTAGCAATCTTCGAGTGTCTGGTTTTGATTTTTGCGCAGAAATGTCTCAGAGATTGAACAGGGATAACCCAGAGTCGTAACTGCTTTCATTGCCATGGCGCGCTCGGCGCCTTTCTCATTCACCACAATGCCGATGATTTCGACGTCGTCTGGCCGATCGATTTGCTCCAGCACCTTCTCGCTATCGGCCATTTGCGGGACGGCTTTAGGAGAAACAAAGCTTACGGCATCGATGTGCTTGAACCCCGCTGTTATCAACGCGCTGAGATAGCGCGCCTTCAGTTCTGTCGGGATTTGCCGGTTGAGACCCTGCCAGGCATCACGTGGGCATTCGATTAATTTGACCGTTTTGCGAACCACGGAAATCTCCGCCGCTTACTTGAAGAATTCCTTCGCGCGTTCGAAGAAACTTTTGCGCATTGGAGTGTTTTCGTCGCCGCAAAGCGCTGCAAATTCCTCGAGCTTGCGACGCTGCTCCGCGTTCAAGTGCGACGGTACCTCGACGATGAGACGCGCGAACAAATCACCATGCCCGCGGCCGTTGACGTTCACGATGCCTTTGCCGCGCATTTTGAACATTTGTCCACTTTGTGTGCCCGCTGGCACTTTGAGATGCGCTTTGCCTTCCAAAGTCGGCACATCAATCTCGCCGCCTAGAGCCGCAATAGAAAATGGGATTGGCACCCCGCAATACAGATCATCACTTTCACGCTGAAATATTTTGTGTTCCTTGACGTGGATGACCACATAAAGATCGCCTGGCGGAGCGCCCCCGATGCCGGCCTCGCCATTGCCTAACGACCGCAGGCGGGTGCCTTCTCTGATTCCAGCGGGAATTTGAAGCTTGATTCGGCTCAATTTTTCCACGCGTCCCTCGCCGCGGCAATTTTGGCACGGCTTTTCAATGATCTCACCGGCTCCGTGACACCTGGGACATGTTTGCGAAATGTGAAAAAAACCACGCGAACTGACGACCTGACCGCGGCCACCGCAAGTGGAACAGCTGATCCTGCGCGAGCCTGGTTCAGCGCCGCTGCCCTGGCATTTATCACATGTGTCCAGTTTCGAGATCTCAATCTGCTTTTCCACTCCAAAAGCCGCCTCCTCCAGTTTGATTTCCATGTCATAGCGCGAATCTGAACCGCGGCGTCGATCTTCTGTCCGTGCGCCACCGCCACCGCCGAAGAAGGTCTCGAAGATTCCACCGCCAAATCCGCCGCCGCCGAAAACTTCGCGGAAAATCTCGAACGGATCATGGAAAGCACCGCGTCCAAATCCGGCGCCACCGGGAGCGAACGCTGCGTGACCAAAGCGATCGTAGGCCGCGCGTTTGTCCGCGTCCATCAGGACATCGTACGCTTCGCCTAACTCCTTGAACTTTTCTTCTGCGTGCGGGTCGTCCGGATTTTTGTCAGGGTGAAACTTGACCGCGAGTTTGCGATAGGCGCGTTTCACCTCCTCATCGCTGGCGCTTCGTCCAACGCCCAGCACTTCGTAGTAATCGCGTTTCTCAGTTGCCATGTGGCCGACAAGTCGTGCGTGACCTATGCGATTGGGGGCCGCAGCAAGCAAGCAGGCTCACCTTTTTGCCGGCCCGCTGGAAACCACAACTTTCGCAGGCCGAAGCAATCGGTCTTTAATTCGATAACCACGACGGACCTGGCGGAGCACGGTGCCTTCGGGAACTTCGTCGCTCGGCTCGTGTGCGATTGCTTCGTGCAGGTTTGGATCGAATCGTTTGCCTTCGGCTTCGATCGGTTGCAGCCCATTTTCTGCGAGCAAATCGTTCAGTTGTTTCTGGACGAGAACCATTCCGGAATAAATCGGGGATTGTTCCCCCTGCTCTTTAGCGGCTGCGAGACCAAGCTCAAAATTATCGATAATTGCGACCAACCGCTGGAGTAACGAGTTGTTCGCGTACTTGATTGCTTCTTCCTTTGCGCGCGCGCAGCGCTTTTTGTAATTCTCGAAGTCCGCCTGGCTGCGCAGCGCGAGATCGCGGAACCGGTCTAGATCGGCTTGTAAGCCGGCCATTGGATCTTCCGCTTCAGATTCCTCGCGCCCAGCTGCGGGCGCTCCGGATGAAGGCGTATGTTTTGCCGGGCGTGATTCCGTCATTTCTTTGTTTTGTTCAGCAACAGGAATTTTTTTCATGTTTTGCGAATCGCAATCAACGTCATGTCATCATTTTGAGGTGCCAGCCCGGTAAAATCGCGCACGTCTTCGATGATTTTCTTTACGATCGCCTGGGCACTATCTTTCGCGCTGGAGCGAACCGACTGCATCAGGCGATCGACGCCGAATTCATCCCCTTCGGTATTAAGCGCTTCGGTCACACCGTCGGTGTAGAGGACGAGGCAATCATCGCGCTCGAGGGAGACGGCGAAGTCAACAGTAAGTCTATCAAACACGCTGCCGCTGTCAATTCCGACGACCATGCCCGGCGATTTTACTGGCGCAACAATCTCCGATCGCCGCTGATAAAGTAGCGGCGCGTCGTGTCCCGCGCGAGCGAGGGTAACGCCGTTCCGCTGATGATCGAGAATCAGATAGGCCATGCTGATGAACATGTCTTCCTTAATATCGGGGTAAAGCTGACGATTCACTTTTCGTAAGACATCTGCCGGAGAAGGGTTCCGCGCCGCCTCAGCACGCAACACACTGCGGCAGATCGCCATGATGAGCGATGCGGGGACACCTTTGCCTGAAACGTCCGCGATCGCCACGCCAAGCCGTACGTCATCCACTTCGATGTAATCGAAATAATCGCCGCTTACCTGGCGGGCCGGCACGTTGATGCCGCTGATCTGAAATCCATCAATGGCTGGCGCTTCCGACGGGAGCAGAATTCGCTGAATGTCCCGTGCAATCTCAAGATCGTGATCCAGCCGTTTCTTTTCGTTCGCCATCGAATAAATGATGGCGTTGTAGAGCGCAAAGGCAGATTGCTCAGCTATCGATTTAAAGACGACGAAGTCACCTTGCGAAAACGGTGCACCCATCGGGCCATTGGCGAGCGCCAGGACACCCAGATCTTGATCTCCATAGCGAAGCGCTGCCGCCATGATGGATCCACTCCCAAATGCGCTGTCGCGTAACTTCGCCAACTCCGGCGCCTCGGAGAATTCGTCTAAGCAAACAGATTGGCCTGTTTGCCAGACCCGTCCGACCAGGCCTTCGTCGGGGGTGACTGTATGCAGCCGTAGAAACCTCTCAACAGCGCTGGGAGAGGCGGCCGCTTGTTGCAAAATGTCCGTCGGAATATCGATTAGCGGCGGACAGCCTTTGGAGATGAAAGCCGGCGTAAGCTTTCCACCAGTACGATCGGTTACGTAAAGCGCGCCGCCATGCGCATCGAGAATGCGCGTAGCCCCCTCAACGATGAGCCGATGAAGTTCCTGAGGTCGAATCGTCTCTCGAAAGGCTTCGCCAAGTCCGTGCAGGAAATCGAAAACGAGCGTCTCCTCGACTTGGATCTCCTCATGCGACCGCTCTAACTTGCGAATCCGCTGTCTCTGGAGATAGCTCGTGGCAATCCATCCGGCAACGGACGCGACAAGCAGTCCGAGGAGAACAGTCGGCCACATCGTACAAGGGCCAGCTTACTTCGAAGGCGTCTCGCGATGAAGGTCTTGTCTTAAGAAATCGAGAACGTCCTTAAATCGAAGGAGATTTTCCGGCGCCGCCTCGCAAAGTGCCTCGTGGGCTTCCAGCATCGTTTCTGCCTGCTCGTGTTTTTGGGCCGCTCGCGACTTGTCTTCCGGACTTTGCTCAAGCGCTCCGCATTACGGCGCGCGCGCTCCGTTAGCATGAATATCAAATATTTGATCGAGGCCGAGTCCAGAGAGAAGCTCCTGGCTGCGGTTCCCGCAGTGAACGATGTGAAGGTGACCGCGACCGAGTTCTTTCAACCGCAAGGCCACACTGGCCATCGTTCCCATGAATGTTGAATCCATCATGGCGCAGCCGGCTAAATCCACGACAAATTCGCGATAGCCGCGGTCCAACATCTCGCGCGCGAACTCCTTGAGGTTGCCGCTATTGAGAAAACTACCCTTCCCCTCGACTTTCACCCATATGGTCGGGCCTCTTACCCCTACTTGAATAGATGAATCCACAGTTAGCTCCTTAAAGGATACTAGTCCAAAAGGCATGCTGTCAAACCTCACGGGACGCCAGAAGTTCCAGGAATTGATTCGAAACGCAGGGCGCGAAGGGCCGCATTAATGAAGCGTCGCCGTTGGACGCCAATAAGCAAGAAAGCGGCCGACCACCGCTGTCCAATATTACTGCCACATGAACGAACGGTTTTCCGCCACGATCCGGCCGTTTGAGATCAAGAGGCAGCGCCAGGCAATAACCTCGCCATCGTCCCAGTAATCGTCTCCAATAACCTTGAATTCCGTCTTATGAGTCCCATGCACGTTTTGGTATGAAATCTCCTGTGCCTGGACGTGCTCGTGCAATTTTTCCTGACGATACTCCAAACGCACTGTGACATCTGAGGGTCGTTTGGCCCGCCAAAAAAAATCGAAGTAATTACCGAACCGTTGTCGTTGATCGAGACCGGTCACAGCGCCGAACATCCGATATTGCCGCTCAAAGGTAATCGGCGCGTCCTGAAGCGTCGCCGTCCTTTGGCTCGGCGAATTAGACTTCTTGCTAATTGAGCTCGTTGTTTGCCGCGCACGTTCTGGTCGTTTCGTACTAAGAAGGAAAAGCTTCGTCTTTCGAAACTCGAAATCCTTGTCTAACGCCACCGGGAGAGGCGTTACTTTTTCCACGATTCTGGGTTCTACGGGCGCGGCCTTGCCGGAAGCGATGAAGACGAAAAGGGCCAAAACCCAAAGTGCGACGGCAAACCTCATTTGCGTAATAAAGGCGGGTTTTGAATTGGGTGTCAATGCGCAACCACATATCTCATCGGCCTTATGGAACTAGCGAAAATTTGAAACTAAATTCGCTTTTATGATTGAAGTCCGTTACCAACGCGGCGTTTACCTGCCGAAACAGGACCTGTGGCTGGATCCTTGGGACGCAAAGCGCTTCGCTTTTATTTCGCACGCGCACAGCGACCATATTGCGCCTCACCAGGAGATTATCATTTCCGAGCCGACAGCACGTTTGCTTCAAAGTCGGCTGCCGGGTCATCGCATCGAACACGTTCTGCCATTCGGTGGCGAACGAACCGTGCATGGCATCGGTGTTACGTTGCTGCCAGCCGGACACATCTGTGGTTCGGCGCAATGTTTTCTCTCCCTCGGTGACGAAACACTGCTGTACACAGGGGATTTCAAACTGCGTCCGGGAAAGTCTGCTGAACAAGCGCAGTGGCGCCACGCCGAAACCCTCATCATGGAAACTACATTTGGGCTGCCGCGGTATCGATTTCCGCCGACGGAACAAGTCATTAATCAAATGATCTCATTTTGCCGCGAAACAATTGACGCTGGCAACGTGGCCGTGCTTTTGGGTTACTCGCTAGGCAAAGCCCAGGAAATACTGTGTTCGCTTGATGGAGCCGGGCTGACTCCCATGCTGCATGGCTCCGTTTATCGGATGACGCGCATCTATGAGCAGTTCGGCCAATCTTTTTGCAAATACGTGCGTTACAACCCGAACGATGTTGCGGGAAGAGTCCTCATCTGTCCACCCAGCGCGAATCGGTCGCACATGTTGGAAAGAATTCCACACAAACGCGTGGCGATGATGAGTGGCTGGGCCGTCGACCCAAACGCTGTTTATCGCTACCAAGTCGACGCAGCATTTCCTCTCTCGGATCATGCGGATTATGACGATTTGATCCGCTACGTTGAACTCGTACAGCCCAGGCGAGTGCTTACGCTTCACGGTTTTGCTGCTGCGTTTGCCCGCGATTTACGGGAGCGTGGCGTAGAGGCCTGGGCGTTGAGCGAAGAAAACCAAATGGAACTGCACCTGCCTGCTGCGGGTGGCACACGGCCTGTCCCTCCGAGTGGAAGCGCCTCGCGTATTGCCGAATCAACTGAAGACCCGTTTCCGCAGGAAGCGTCGGATACCCCATCGGAATTTCTCACGTTTGCGAACATTGGTGAAGCCATCGCTGCGACTCCCGCAAAACTGGAAAAAATTCGGTTGCTTGCCGATTACCTTCGCGGCCTGACGAGCGAGCAACTTCCGATCGCGGCTCTCTACTTCACCGGAAGAGCGTTCGCCCAAAGTGATTTGCGCACACTACAGGTTGGGTGGGCTGTCATTTTCCGGGCGTTGCAAGCCGCAACCACCATCGACGACGCGGAGCTTCATCGCATCGCCGGCGCGCATGGAGATGCCGGCAAGAGTGCGTTCGAAGTTCTCGATGGGCGAACGGCGCCACAGTCGTTCAGCATCCGTGAATCGCGCGAATTGTTCGAAAATCTCCACCTTGCGCGCGGCCTCGGCGCCAAGGCGAAGTTGCTGCAAAACCGATTCTCCACCCTTTCAGGACGCGAAGGTCAGTACGTCGTCAAAATTTTGACCGGCGATTTGCGCATCGGATTGCGCGAGGGTTTGGTCGAGGAAGCGATTGCAAAGGCATTTGACGTTCCACTCGACCAGGTAAGAGGGGCCAACATGTTGTTAGGCGACATCGGTCAGACGGCAGTCCTCGCCGCGCGGAAGAAACTGCAGCGGGCGGAGCTGTCGATCTTTCGTCCGGTCAAGTCCATGCTTGCGACTCCTCAGCCGAGCGCCGAAGCCGTGTGGCAACGGTTTGTTGGGGCGGCAGGCGCCGATCGCAAGCCACCATCACCAACCATGACCGCGGTTTATTTGGAGGACAAATTTGACGGAATCCGCGCGCAGCTTCATCGCAGTACACAACGAGTTGAAATTTTCTCCCGCGATTTGCGGCGCATCACCAGGCAATTTCCAGAATTGGCAGATCAGGCCAAGAACTTGGACGAAGAGCTGATTATCGACGGTGAAATCATCGCTTTCCAGGAAGGTCGGAGGCTCACGTTCTTCGACCTGCAAAGGCGCCTCGGCCGCAAGAGCGACGGTGAAGATTTGTTCGCACGCGCAGCAGCAGACGTGCCGGTCGCGTTTGTGGTGTTCGATCTTCTCTGGCTGAATGGGCAGTCGTTGCTGAGAATTCCATTGCGAGAACGGCGAAGACATCTCGGGAAGGTTCGATTACCGTCGCAATTTCAAATTGCGAAACTAACCTCGGCTCATTCTGCTGCGGAAATCGAACAAACGTTTCAACAGGCTCGGCGGCGATTGAATGAAGGTCTGATGATCAAAGACCCCAAAAGTTTTTACCTGCCTGGCACGCGTGGAATGTTTTGGTTTAAACTGAAGAAAGAGTTGGCGACGCTGGATGTGGTGGTTGTCGCGGCTGAGCTTGGCCATGGCAAGCGCAATAACGTTTTAAGCGATTACACATTTGCGGTGCGCGATGAAGCGACTGGCGACCTTTTGCCGATTGGCAAAGCTTACAGCGGATTGACGGACGAGGAGATTGCTGCGTTAACCGAGCACTTCAAGCAGAACACGATCTCCGATCTTGGTCGTTATCGTAAAGTGAAACCGAATGTCGTGCTGGAGGTCGCCTTCAATTCAATCCAGCCTAGCACACGTCACGCCAGTGGGCTGGCACTGCGTTTTCCGAGAATCAAGGCAATCCGGCGGGACAAGAACATTGATTCGATCGACACCCTCCAATATGCTTGGGACCTCGCAGGACAAACGGGGGAATTCGCCAAACGACGAGTAGGCACCTAGTTAGCGCCTCGGGGGTTACTCTTTGGTGTTGGGGATATTGGCGGCCTCACGACGACTGTCTCCACGTCGCCCCGGCGTTCAGTGACCGATGAACCGCTTCCACGGCGAAAGCGCTGCACATTAGCAAAGACAGCCAATAAGGCCAGTGCTCCTATAATCACGAGCATCACTGAAATAGCGCTCTTAGGGACCGGGCGGGACGGATGCCTTTCGGGAGGCAGGTGTGGCGAATTCACACGCTAGTATCGGTGCCGGTTTCACCCGCGCAACGCAGCAATAGTGGCTCCCGGAATTCTGAATCGATCGTGCCTGCCAATTACTCTCAAGGCTATTTCATCCGAATTAAAACAGCAGGTGCTCATTATTCCAGACGCAGTGACGCAATTGCATCCATAACGCGCTGGCTTAATTGCTGGTAGAGATTTTTTCCCGGCAGACCAAGCTCGGCGGCGGAAAATAAGATCGGTTCTCCGACGATGATCGTGAGTGGGACAAAATGCAAACCGCCACCGCCCCGTGGCAGGGCTTCGTGCGCTCCAAAAATTCGCATCGGGACAACCGGCGCGAGTGTTTTTGCAATCACCAAGCCCAATCCGGGCTCGGCCGGCTGCAAGTTACCGTCGAGAGTGCGCGAGCCTTCTGGGAAAATCAGCACGGCGTTACCGGCGTTCAAAATGCGAATGACGGCCTTAATCGCGCTGCGATCGACGCCTTCTTGATTAACTGGGATCACATTCAGCTTTGGCAAAAGCCAGCCGAGGGTCGGCGCGTCTAACAACGTTCGCCGGGCCAGAAAGTAAATCGCTCGATCACTCGTAATCCCTGCAAGCAGCGGATCGAGATAACTCTGGTGATTCATTGCCAAAATCGCAGGCCCGCTCTGAATCATTCGCTCCCGATGAATTACACGAAGCCGAAAAAACAATCGCCCGGCCAGACGAGAAAACTGATAGCCAAGCCAGTAATAGAAATTCATTTTAACGAGGAACCAATTTCGTGACTGGGCGATCGATTTTGCGAAATCTGGATCGCCAGATCATCTAGATTGTTTGAATCCTAAGACCCGTTTCTTGAAGTCGGGTGAGAATCTCGTGGACAACTTTTTCGACGGTTAAATGCGACGTGTCGATAACATGTGCGTCTTCGGCAATGACGAGCGGTGAAACGAGCCGTGAAAAATCGGCGTGGTCGCGCAGCGCGATTTCGTCGCGTTCGCCCTGTGCAGCACGACGCTGGAGACGGACCTCAGGAGAAGCGTCGACATAAAATTTATAAGGCGTATCTGGGAAAACGACCGAGCCAATATCTCGCCCTTCCACGACCAAATCTTCGCTGCGGGCGTGCTCGTGCAGTTTCTGCGCGACAATTTCGCGAACCAACGGAAACCTGCTGACGTGTGCAACGCTTTGGTTCACACGATCATCCCGCAAATGGTCTGCGGGATCCACATAATCGATAACAATGTGCGACTCGCCGTCTCCAATGCGGCTCGTAATCGCTGCTGACTCCAGAGCCTCGGAGATGCGGTCGATCTCTTCTGTATGAATCCCGTTTTTGAGGAGATGCCAGGTGATCGCTCGGTAAATCGCGCCCGAGTTGACATAGACAAAGCCGAGCCGGCGGGCGAGCGCTCGCGCGACACTACTTTTGCCAGAGGCAGCTGGGCCATCAATCGCGACTACTCGATGAAAATCTCGCTGAGAAGAGTGCATGAAACGCTGGGTCCCAGTTTAGCCGCGCATTGCGCGGCAATGCAACGCGCCTTAATGCGCGGCTGCTACCACGTTAGGTTGCCTCTGGGGGAGTGGGAGTAAGTGAACCGATCACAGGGGTGCTGATCTGCATCCGTTTCGGATTCGTGAACTCTTCGAGCACGCCTTCAAATCCTGGATAAGACTCACGAATGCACTCCGCATCCTGAACAATAGTTTCGCCATCGGCGAAAAGACCCGCGATGGCAAACGCCATGGCGATGCGATGGTCACCGAAGCTTGCTACACGCGCTCCGTGCAGCGGCGCCGGCCCATAGACTTCAAGGCCATCACTCAGCTCGGCCACGTGAGCGCCCATGGCGCGCAGATTGTGCGCGATTGCCGCGATACGATCAGTTTCTTTTACCCGTAACTCCTGTGCCTGTCGAACAATTGTCTTGCCGTTTGCCAGGGCGCCTGCAATGGACAAAATCGGCAGTTCGTCAATCAGTTGGGGCACTTCCTTACCCTGGATTACGGTGCCTTTCAGCGGCAAACCAGTGACCTCGACAATCCCCCGCGGTTCAAGCTGATCGACATCCTCGACCGCCTCGCGCACCTGCGCACCCATGCGGAGCAGGACCGCAAGCAACGCGGTTCGCGTGTCATTCAGGCCGACGTCGCGGACGAGCAGATGCCCTCTCCGTTGCGCCGCAGCGGCAACCAGCCAAAATGCTGCTGACGAGATGTCGCCTGGAATGGCGAAGTCGCGTGATTCCGGAACCTGGTCGCCGAATGTCGTGACACTGCCATCACCTTCAGCTGCCGTTCGCACCAGGAAATAATTGAAAATCTTTTCCATATGGTTTCGCGTCGGTAACAGTTCCTCGACGGTGGTTTTCCCCTTCGCAAAAAGACCTGCCAGCAGCAAAGCCCCTTTCACCTGTGCGCTTGCCACAGGTGGCCGGTAATGAATTCCGCGCAGCGAACCGCCGCGGATGCGCAGCGGTGGCGTTTCGTCTGGCCCTTCCGCAACAACGCTGGCGCCCATCTCACAAAGCGGCGCGATCACGCGGTCCATCGGACGTCGCGACAGTCCCGCGTCCCCAACGAGCCGGCTTTCAAATGTTTGTCCGGCCAGCAGACCGGCGAGCAGCCGCATCGTGGTACCTGAATTGCCGCAGTTGATTTCTTCTTTGGGTGCATTAAGGACCCGTTTTTTTCCGTGAACGATCAGCGTGGTCGGCTCAGGCTGTTCGATTTTTATGCCTAGTGCGCGCATTGCGTTCACGGTGTGCATGCAATCGTCGCTTGGAAGAAATCCGTGCAATGTGCATAGCCCATTCGACAATGCTGCGACGATGACCGCACGGTGCGAAATGCTTTTATCGCCCGGTACAGTAATTTCGATGTCAATTCGAGGCGCGCGTTTTACCCGTAACTCCATAGAAGACGAAAGAAAGCTGGATGCTTGATGCTTAATGAAAAAAGCCAAGCTGCGCTAATCCGGCATCCGGTATGTGGGATCCAGCATCGGCGCAACGGGTAAATTATCGAGGCAGCGCCGCTGTTACGGCACAAGAAAGATCTTGTCGGTATAAGGATCCTTCACTTCAGTTCCCGGAGGGAATCCTTCCACATCAATGTATTTGCCAGGAGAATAAGGGCTCTCCACGAGATGGGGTTTGCCAGGGACAGGAATTCCATAAGGATAATCTCCCTTCGCGACCTTTGTTGGCGCAGCCGTGGGAGGGGGCGATGCTGCTGTCGTCTCTGCTGGCGGCGAACTCGTGGGCTGAACTGGTCCGTTTGGATTAAAGGGCTGTTGCTGCGGCGGGTATTCTGCGGTGGCAGGATATCTCCCTGGCCTTTGGTGGGTAGTTGGCGGTGGCGGTTCTTCAGAACAGGAGGCGAGCAAGAAGGCCGCAAGGAGCGCAAGCGACAATGAAAATTTCATAACTGTAAAGACTCTCTCAATCGTATCCGGAGTCCGATTCGTTGCCAATGAATTAAATCACTTTTTTCTGAAGCGCCCTACGCATGTGTTGAGAAACAAAGGAACTAATACAATGACCAAGCGCGTCTCATCCGAATCGAAAGAAGAGATGTCTGACAAATCCCGTGCAGAAATTTTGGTGGTGGACGACGACGCCATGAGTCGCAGGGTTCTTGCGCAATTGCTCACCGCTGGTGGTTATAAGTGTCGCGTGTCCAAGAACGGCTCCGAAGCTCTGGAGACGGTTCAGGCCAAGCCGCCTTCACTCCTGCTGCTTGATTTCGATATGCCAGGATTAAACGGCGCTGAGGTGTTAAAACGCCTGCGCTCGGATCGGCATTCGGCAGTCGCGCAAATTCCCACCATCATGTTGACAGCACACGGAAGTGAAGAAAGCGAGGTGTCTTGTCTGCAGGCTGGTGCGGATGATTTCGTGACAAAGCCAGTCAATGCGGCAGTATTGCGGGCCAGAATCGAGACCCAGCTTCGGCTCCGCTCCATGCGGCGGCAATTAGAGCGGCAGAATGATGAATTGGAGGAATGGCGTCGTAATCTTGAGCGCGATCTGGCAGCTGCACGTCTAACACAGCAATCGTTAATCCCACAGAAACCGCTGGCATTGGCAGGTTGGGAGGTTGCGACGTGTTATCGCCCAGTCATCCAGGTGGGCGGCGATATCTATGGCTGGCTGCGAATGAAAGACGGCCGAATTTTGTTCTGGATCGCAGATGGCACCGGTCACGGAGCCGCTGCGGCTTTGCTTACGACGCTGGCAAAACTTCTCTTCCACCATGGCAACGACGAGCAGGATACGCCGGCCTCCGTGATGAAAGCTGTGAACCATGACTTTCGCAGTATCTTTGGCTCAAGCTCTTTCATGACGGCAATGTGTGTGGCGGTGGACCCTGCAACCGGAAGTGCCAGTGTTGTCGGCGCAGGTCATCCCCCGCTTTTGGTCAGCCGCCATAACGGCAAGACCGAATCGGTCCGCTCGATTGCGCCTCCGCTCGGTTTAATCGAACAATCGGAATTTTCCGAAACGCCGATCAATCTTGAGCCAGGAGATGCTTTTCTTCTGTACACAGACGGCTTGTTTAGCTGGACAAAAGACGAACGCCATCGATCGACTCCCCAGCAACTCGAGAAGATGCTGGATCACTCCGCGCCCACCGCCGAGGCGTTGCTCAAGGAAGTTTTAGCGTACGCGGCCCCAGATAATTCGGTGAAAACTTCACCGGACGATATGACAGTTCTCGCAGTACGCCGGATGGCCGGGCAATAAAAATTTTAAGTTTGCCCAAAATTTAGTCTTGCTCTCTTTCGAGCGAAACGTTAGTCAGCCTCCATGCCGAAAACCAAAAAGAAAACTTCCAAGCGCAAACCGAATCCCGCCTTCATGAGGCCGGTTCAACCTGATGATAAGCTCTCTGCCATCGTTGGGTCGCAGCCGCTGCCACGCTCCGAGCTAACAAAGAAGCTCTGGAACTACATCAAGAAGCATGGTTGCCAGGATAAAAAGAAAAGAACCATGATCAACGCCGACGACTCACTACGGCCGGTATTTAATGGGAAGAGCCAGGTGAGCATGTTCGAGATGACCAAGCTCGTCTCGAAACATTTGCGTTAGGTTTCGGTTATCCGTTGATAGCCCGGCGTTGTTCCGCCGGGCTATTTGCGGCTTGGTAAAAGAATGATTGCCGCATCGGCGGTGCGTTGTACCGCTCTTGCGGCGGGTTGTAATCACATCGAACGTGGTGACGTGAAAACGTATCGTCTCATTCCTCTCATACTTGCAATCTCTGTTTTTCTCTCCGGGCAATTCGCGCGCGCGGAGTCCGGCTGGCTGAATGATTACAAGAAAGCACAAGAAGAGGCCAAGGCGTCTAACAAATTTCTTCTGCTTAATTTCACCGGTTCGGACTGGTGCGGCTGGTGTATCAAATTCGATAGAGAGGTTTTGTCGCAACCGCAATTTAAAGATTATGCGCGCGACAATCTGGTCCTCGTAGAACTCGATTTTCCTCGTGCCAAATCCCAGAGTGCCGAGGTGAGAAAACAGAACCTGGAATTAGCACAACATTACGAGGTTGTCGGGTTTCCCACGATCGTCGTGCTCAACAGCGACGGACAAGCGGTCTGGCATTACGACGGTTACTTTCCGGGCGGACCTGAGGCCTTCATCGCGGAACTGCAAAAATTACGGAAAGGTTAAAAAGCGCATTGTCCCAATATTTGGGCGACTTGTGGGAAGGGCAAAAATGCGCGCGATTAATTGTTCTGCCGTCCTGATTTGGCTGCGTGTTGCAAGTAACTGACGGCCTCTGCTAGACACGCGCACTCAGTATGCCACTTTCGTGCTCATGTCTGTTTACCTTTACTTCGCGACCGTAATCGCCGCGCTCGGGCTCGGAGCCGAATCCATATCGGCAACGCAGGATGCAGCGGAACAAAGTCCAGCCGGACCAAAGGAACCAAGCATCACATTCAATTCGGTACATGTGGATGGACCTTACATCGCTATGACTTTTGACGATGGCCCAAGTGCAACGCTTACCCCAAAATTACTTGATCTACTGGCCGCGCGTCATATCAAGGCCACATTCTTCGTGATCGGCGAAAACGTCGCGGAACATCCCGAGATCGTCGCGCGGGCTGCCCGGGAAGGCCATGAAATCGGGAATCACAGTTGGTCACATCCCAACTTCGGCAAAATGTCGGACCAGGCCGTTCGCCGCCAATTGCAGCAAACTGATGATGCAATTAAGAACGCAACTGGGGAGCGTCCCACATTAATGCGGCCACCCTACGGATCGATTACAGCACGCGAAAAACGGTGGGTCCACGATGAATTCGGATACCGGATCATACTTTGGGACGTTGATCCATATGACTGGAAACGGCCCGGGCCAGCCGTGGTTCGCAATCGCATTCTTAAGGAGACTCAACCCGGTTCCATTGTGTTATCCCACGATATTCACCCGGGAACAATCGAAGCGATGCCCTCTACTTTTAATGCGCTCGAGGCCAAAGGCTTCAACTTTGTGACCGTGTCGGAACTGATTCGCATGGCGACGCCGAAACCTTCTCATCCGAGTCCACAGCCCGGTGGAAACGCACCGAC
>QHNR01000050.1 GCA_003218475.1 Verrucomicrobiota bacterium
CAGGGACCTGTTAGCTTCGCGCTAGGCACAGCCGCGCGAATTGTTGATACGGCGGGCAAAGTGGTGACCGCCCCGCTGCGAGCTGGTCAAAAGGTACGTGTTTATTACACGGGCCCAGCTGAAAGTCGTACGGTGGAGCGAGTGATCGTCGAGGATTAAGAGAGAATCAGTTCGTAAACTTAAAGCTGCAGGATCGCTTTTGGTCCTGCAGCTTTTTTATTGTAGGGCGTTTCTGTGAAACGCCATGGCGTCTGAGCCAGACGCCCTGCAGGATTTGCGTTTCGAACGGCAATCGCTGAAGTTTTGTCCCCAATGGCTTTCGATTTAAAGGAGATTATTGCGTCGCGGCTTGGTGAGAATTATCAACTGCACGAGCGGCACGTGAATCGGACATTGGTGGCGGCCCAGCGGGTGATCGGGTTCGACAGGGTCTATGCTCGGGCCGAGGGCGCGTATCTCTACGACATGGATAATCAGCCGTATCTGGATTTTCTGAGCGGCTACAGCGTTTTCAACATCGGGCGGAATCATCCGCTGGTGAAACAAGCGATCCGCGACGTGCTGGATCTCGATCTGCCGAACATGGTGCAGATGGATTGCTCGCTGTTGAGCGGGTTGCTGGCGGAAGCGATCACGAAACGCACACCACCGCATCTGGACGCCGTTTTCTTTTGCAATTCAGGGACCGAAGCGATGGAAGGCGCGCTCAAATTCGCACGCGCTGCGACTTCCAGGAAGCGCGCTGTGTCGCTGGCGAGCGCGTTTCACGGGCTTAGCCTCGGCGCGTTGTCGCTGATGGGTTGCGAGAGTTTCACCGAAGGGTTTGGGCCGCTAATGCAAGGCTTCGATGCCCGCGTGCCGCTGGATGATCTCGAGGCGCTGGATCGGGAATTGCGCTCGCGCGACGTGGCGGCCTTTGTGATCGAGACTGTTCAAGGCAAAGGCTGTCAGACATCGAAAACTGATTTCTTCCTGCGTGCACAGGAGCTTTGTCGAAAATATGGAACCCTGCTGATTTCAGATGAAGTGCAGACCGGACTTGGCCGCACGGGAAAAATGTTCGGATTCCAGCATTGGGATTTGGAGCCGGACATCATTACGCTCGCGAAAACTTTAAGTGGGGGCTACGTGCCCTGCGGCGCGATCGTGACGCGGCGTGACATTTACCAGAAAACTTTTTCGCGCATGGACCGTTGCGTTGTACACTCAACAACTTTTGGCCGCAATAATCTCGCGATGGCCTGCGGACTCGCCGCGCTGGAAGTGATCGATCAGGAAAATTTGGTCGACCGCGCGGGCAAGATGGGCGCGCTACTGATGGAAAAAGTGGACGCGCTCCGCGCGAAGCATTCGTTCATCAAAGAAGTCCGAGGCAAAGGTCTCATGATCGGGATCGAGTTCCACGAGCCCAGCGAGTTCAAACTCAAGATGGCTTGGAAACTTTTGCACAAGATCGACAAGGTGCTCTTCGCCCAAATGGTCGTGACACAAATGTTGAGCAAACATCGCATTCTTACCCAAGTAGCCGGGCACGCGATGGACGTGATGAAAATCCTGCCCCCGCTCATCATTGGCGAAAAAGAAGTCGACATGTTTGTGAACGCGCTCGATGACGTGTTGACCGAGTGCCGCAAATTCCCCGGGCCAATGTGGGAACTTGGAAATAATTTCGTGCGCGCCGCGCTCGGCTCGCGACGCCCCGCCGAAGCGCGGTCCGCAGTTTCGGCTTAATGTAGCGCGAGCGTCTTCGCTTGCGCGGGAAGAATCGCAAGGGGGACGCTTGCGCTACTTTATAATTGTCGATCCTGCATTCGGGCGTACGTTTTAACAAACAACAAGGAAAGATTATGACCACCACTGTTACCGAAGAGCGAGAAACTGAAACGAAGCTGAATCAGCTCGAGCAACTGAAGAAGTTCACCAAAGTTGTGGCAGACACGGCCGACTTTGAATCGATCAAGGATTTCAAGCCGCAGGATGCGACGACGAACCCAAGCCTGGTTTATGCCGCTACTCAAAAGCAGCAATACGGACATTTGCTGGATGAAGTTTTGAAGGATCGGAAGAATTCGGGATTGAGTGGCCAGGCGCAGATCGAAGACATCTGCGATCATCTACTCGTTCAATTCGGTTCCGACATTCTCGAGATTGTGCCTGGACGCGTCTCGACCGAAACCGACGCGCGATTGTCGTACGATGTGGAAGGTTCGATCAAAAAAGCGCGGCAACTGATCCAGCTTTACAAGGAGCGCAAAATTCCGCGCGAACGTGTGTTGATTAAGATCGCTTCGACTTGGGAAGGACTTCTTGCGGCCGAGCAGCTGCAAATGGAAGGGATCCGCTGCAATCTGACTCTGATGTTTTCGCTACCCCAGGCGGTGCGCGCGGGAGAGGCGAAAGTGCAGCTCATCTCGCCGTTTGTCGGGCGGATTTACGATTGGTACAAGAAGGAGACGAAACGCGATTACATTGGTCCGGAAGATCCAGGAGTGCAGTCAGTTACTGAGATTTATACGTATTATAAGAAGTTCAATATCCCGACAGAAGTCATGGGTGCGAGCTTCCGCAACATCGGCCAAATCCGCGAGCTGGCCGGTTGCGATTGCCTGACGATCAGTCCCGAACTGATGAAGGAACTTTCTGAATCTAACGAGCCGCTCGAACGCAAACTGGACCCCGGAAAAGTGAAATCTGCGAAGATCGACAAACTGGAGTTAGACGAAAAGAAATTCCGGTGGTTGCTAAACGAGAATGCGATGGCGTACGAAAAGACTGGTGAGGGCATTCGCAAATTCGCGGCTGACGTGGTGAAGCTGGAAAAATTCGTCGCATCGAAGATCTGAACCGCGGATTACACCGATAGGGCGGATAAAAAGTAAGGGATACTGCGACCGGCGTTTTGTCATTCTGAGCGAAGCGAGGAATCTCTGGTCATTTGTTTGGGCGCCATGAAGGCGATATCCAGAGATGTTTCACTTCGCTCAACATGACAGCAACAGGGCCGCATCCGATCGGGGTCATCCGAGTAATCCGAGGTGAAGTCATGTTTAACGTTGTTCTCGTCGAGCCGGAGATTCCGCCGAACACTGGCAACATCGGGCGACTTTGTCTTGCAACGCGGTCAAAACTGCATTTGGTCAAACCGCTCGGCTTTTCGTTAGATAACCGAAAGTTCCGCCGAGCAGGCCTCGATTACTGGGAGGAGGTAGCTTTGGAATTGTGGGATTCCTTTGATGCGTTGCAACGGGCGCAACCGTCGGGAACGCGCTACTTTTTTCTGACGACAAAAAGCAAGCGCCCTTATTACGAAGTGAGATTTCAGAAGGATGATTTCCTCGTGTTTGGCCGCGAGACGAAAGGACTCTCGGAGGATTTGCTGGGCACCAACGTTAATAACTGCGTCACTATTCCGATGCACGGGACGCGAAGTCTGAACCTGGCTACTGCGGTTGCAATCGTGTTGTTCGAGGCTGTACGCCAACATCGCCGAAGAGTCGCGGACTGAGGCCAAGAGCCAGCGTTTTGTGGGACCGAAGGCATCCGAAAGAGATCGCTCGAACGTTGAATAAATGCAGATCTCCAAAAGTCTAACAACGCTAAAAGGAAACATCTTATGAGAACATTTGTTGTTATAATTTGCAGTCTTGCGCTGGCAAGTATCGCGTACGGCGCGCAACCAGAAGAAAACAAACAACAGAAGAAATAACAGCCGCAAACGGTGCAGCACGCGCCTCCGCCTCATCCAGCGGGTGCTGGAGCGGGCCCCAAGAAAACGTCAACGGGAGCCTATGAGGGCAAGAAAGGTCAAACTCAAATGGGAGCTTATGAGGGGCAGAAAAACAAGAAGGGCCAAACCTCAGCAGAAGCTTATCAGGCGCAGAAGGGCAAGAAAGGCCAAACCTCAGCAGAAGCTTACCAGGCGCAGAAGGGCAAGAAGGGCCAAGCCTCAGTCGAAAATTATCAAGGGCAGAAGGGCAAGAAGGGCCAAACCCCAGTAGAAGCTTATCAGGGGCAGAAGGGTAAGAAGGGGCAAACCTCAACGGCAGTTTATCAGGGACAACCAGGCAAACCAGGGAAAGGTGGAAAAGTAACGGGTGCGACCGTAGCAACAGGCAAGCCACTTAAAGCGCAGCACTACAATATTCCAAAACAGCCAAACACGGCAAAGGCGCCCCCGGTGAAGTTCCAGCAAGGCAGACACATTGAAGGAAGCCAAAACTGGCAGGGTCAACAATATGCTGTGTTCCGCAACTACCACTCAGAGTGGCACGATCAGAGTTGGTGGCATAGCCATTACGGCAATAACATCGTGTGGACGTTCGGCGCCCCGTATTACTTTAGCTCCGGTTACTGGTTCCCGGCGTGGGGCTACGCTCCCAACGCGTATTATGCCTGGGATGGCCCTATCTACGCGTATAATCGTCTGCCGCCAGATCAGGTAATTGCTAATGTGCAGTCTGCGCTTCAGCAGCAAGGGTACTATCACGGAGAGGTGGACGGTCTCATTGGACCGCTGACGCGCGGCGCGATCGCAGATTACCAGCGCGATCACGGCCTCTACACAACATCAACAATCGACGAGCCGGCGTTGCAATCGCTCGGAATGTCATAACTGAATTTGTAGCAATAGAAAAGCCGCCGTGGAGTTCTTTCTGCGGTGGCTTTTTTTTGCTCAGTGTATTTATACTCGGTTGTTTTGGCTGATCTTGTGCGATGTCGATCCTGGTGAGAGATAGTTGTTCGTGCAGTCGCCCCAATTAATCGCTCGCGACATCTATCAGTCGTTTCGGATGGGTCCTCGCCGGATCGAAGTGCTGCGCGGCATTTCCATGCAAATCGAGCGTAATGAAGCAGTGTTTCTCTCTGGGGCTTCTGGCGCAGGCAAAACGACTCTTCTTTACACATTAGCCGGTCTGGAGCGGCCCGAGTCGGGAACCGTCGAATTTGAAGGCCGGCGACTGTATTGTGGCGGCTCCTCCGCAGAGGCGCGTTTGCGGAACAAAAAAATGGGTTTTGTTTTTCAGGGATATTTTCTGTTACCCGAACTTACCGCATTCGAAAACGTCCTGCTGCCGGGAATGATTGGCCGTCAGGTGACAGGACAAGAGGCTGAGCATAGCCTGACTGCGGTCGGCCTTGCTGATCGCATGCATCATTTGCCAGCAGAACTTTCCGGCGGGGAGCAACAGCGCGTTGCCATTGCGAGGGCGCTGACGAACGATCCAGACATCATTTTTGCCGATGAACCAACTGGAAATCTCGATTCGAAAACAGGCGACGCCATTATGGACTTGCTTTTAAATCTCGCACGCGATCGGAAGAAGACGCTTCTTGTCGTGACGCACGACAATCGGCTGGCAACACGCGGCGACCGGCAGTTGCACATCAAGGATGGAGTGTTGCAGTGAGTGAAAAGGTTTAAACTTTTTGGAGGTTGAAACGTTCTGTAGCCTCGTCTCTGTGAGACGCGCAGGTCGTGGTCGTTGCAAACACGTCAACGCTGCGCTTCGCACAGCGAAGCCGCTACAGGAAGTTGTAACATTTTTTGCGGTTGAGCGATTTCGGTTTTTGCTGCTTGAATTACGCAATTAAACGTCGAAGATTTTTTTGCGATTATGAAAACCACCGATGCAGCGGTATTAGACGAACCGAAAATTCATGAGCCTACTTCGGATGCAGTAGTTGAACCGGCAATTGAAGGTCGTCCACGGCCCACCGCAGTGGGCATCAAGGAAGCAAAGATTTACATCGACGGGAAATTTTACTCCGAAGCCGACGCGAAAATCTCCGTTTTCGACCATGGTCTCTTGTACGGCGACGGAATTTTCGAGGGGATTCGTTTCTATAATGGTCGTGTTTTCCGACTTGGAGAACATCTTGATCGTTTGTGGGATTCGGCTCGCTCGATCTGCTTGGAAATTCCAATGACTAAGGAGGCGATGACGGAAGCGCTCCTCGAGGCGATTCGGCAAAATCATCTCCGCGACGGTTACGTCCGACTGATAGTGACGCGCGGGATTGGTAATCTGGGTTTAAATCCTACGCAATGTAAATGGCCGAGCGTGATCATTATTGTGGCGGCAATCACCCTGTATCACGAGAACCTTTATAAAAAGGGACTAACGATCGTGACATGCGCAACGCGCCGGTGCAATCCGGGTGCGCTCAATCCGGCAGTCAAGTCTCTCAATTACTTGAACAACGTGATGGCACGCCTGGAGGCGAATTTGGCTGACGCGGACGAGGCGTTGATGTTGAACGATGTGGGCAATGTTGCCGAATGCACGGCGGATAACATTTTCGTCATTAAGCGCAGTCAAATTGTTACGCCGCCGGTTACCGCAGGCGCACTTCGCGGCATTACACGCTCAGTCGCGTTTGAAATCGCCGCGGAACTTGGCTTCAAAACGTTAAAAGCAGACATTACGCGCCACGATGTTTACGCTGCCGACGAATGTTTCCTCACCGGGACGGCGGCGGAGATCGTTCCCGTGGTCAAAGCCGACGGCCGCCTGATCGGTAACGGAAAACGCGGCCCCATCACTACGTGCATAATTGCGCGCTTCCGGGAAATGACGCGCGAAACGGGCACACCGATTTTCGCCTAGCGTTGAGCGATGCCGCTTCTGAGGCAGTGGATGCAGGGAAATATTCCGGGTTGAATGTTTCCAAAATATCAGGGTCTAATTAACAGAGATGTTGTGCGACGTTTGCAAATGCAATGATGCGACGGTGTTCCTGACACAGATTCTGGAAGGCAAAATGCACAAGGTGAATCTGTGCGAAGCCTGCTCGAAAGAGAAAGGTGTACAGGACCCCACGAGCTTCGCTCTTGCCGATCTGCTGCTTGGCATCGGAGCAGCCGAAGAGATCGAAAAGGGAGCGCCCACGCAAAAATGTCCGGTATGCGGCTTTAGCCAGGCTGATTTCAAAAAAACTGGACGCCTGGGGTGCAGCGAATGCTACGTCACGTTTGCAGAGGGTCTGAACTCGCTCCTGAAAGCGATGCACAAAGGCACCGAACATGTGGGGAAATTGCCCGAACGCGCGCAGCGCGCCATGGCACTGAATCACCGGATGCGGGCGCTGAACGAAAATCTGCAGAAAGCCGTAGCCGATGAGAACTATGAGACGGCCGCCTCGCTGCGCGATCAAATCAAACAACTTGAAAGCGAACTCTCCAATTCCCCATGAAATTTTCGAATATGCTGGCTACTGCCGGGGAATGGCTGCGCGGTGAAGGGCCGCATCACGAAGTTGTAATTAGCAGCCGTGTTCGCCTCGCGCGTAATCTACGCAACCGACCTTTCCCTGGCTGGGCGAAGAAAGCCGAACGCAATTCGATCCTGGAACTGATCAGGTCGCATGTGGAATCGCTTCCGGAAATGCAGGAATCTTTCTCCGCAAGTTTGCAGGATCTTTCGGCATTGGACAGGCAGGTGTTGGTGGAGCGTCATCTGATCAGTCGCGAGCATGCGGCCAAAGGCGGCGGGAGCGCGGTGGTAGTGAATCGGCGGCAAACCGTTAGCATCATGATCAACGAAGAAGATCATTTGCGAATGCAATCGATTCGCTCCGGGCTCCAGTTGAAGCAGGCATTCAAGCTGGTGGACAAGATCGACAGCGCACTGGAGAGCAAGCTCGACTTCGCTTTTGATCCGCGGCTAGGATATCTGACGGCATGCCCTACGAACGTTGGCACCGGCATGCGCGCGTCCGCAATGCTCCATTTGCCTGGCCTCGTTCTAAGCGAGTTGATTAACCAGGTGATTCAAGCCGTAAGTAAAATCGGTCTCGCGGTGCGTGGGCTTTACGGCGAAGGGACCGAAGCAATGGGTAACCTCTTTCAAATTTCAAATCAGACCACGCTCGGTGAGAAAGAGGATGAGATCATCAATCGTCTGAGCAAAGTGATTGAAACAATCATCGAAAAGGAACATGACGCGCGTCAAATTTTGCTCCAAAAAAAGCCAAACACGCTGTGCGATCAGATCGGTCGCGCGTATGGAGTTTTGACCTACGCGCATGCCATGCCGTCGAAAGAAGCGCTAAACTTGCTTTCGGTCATCAAGCTCGGCATGGATTTGGGCGCATTTCCGGAAGACCAGCGCCTGCAGATCGACGAATTGTTTATCGAAACGCAACCAGCGCATTTGCAAAAAAGCTCCCAACAAAAACTGAACGCCGAAGAACGCGACCATTTGCGGGCGCAAATCATCCGCGACCGTTTGAAAGTTTTTCCCAAACCTGATATTAGTAAGATGGCAAGGGAGTCGGGCAATGGTTCGACTAACGCGCCATCGAACAATGAATAATTTTACACCGCGGGCTCAACAGGTTTTGGCGCTTGCTCGCAAAGAGGCGGACCGGTTTAACCACAACTACGTCGGCACCGAGCATTTACTTCTGGGACTCATTAAGCTGGGCCAGGGAGTGGCGGTGAACGTCTTGCAAAAGATGGGTCTCGATCTTGAGACCGTGCGCATGGAGGTGGAGAAACAGGTCGGCTCCGGACCGGAGACGAAGATAGTCGGTAACGTTCCCTACACGCCCCGGGTCAAAAAGGTGTTGGCGCTTGCGGGCAAGGAAGCCAAGGCGCTCAATCATTCATACGTCGGCACTGAACATATTTTGCTTGGACTTTTGCGCGAAGGGGAGGGGGTCGCCGCCAGAGTGCTCAAGAGTCTCGAACTCGATATCGAACGCACGCGCAACGAGATTCTCAAGGAACTTGATCCAAACTTCACGCCGTCTGAATCGGAACAGGAAGGCGTCGAACCAACGAAGAAAGATGTTAAGACTCCAGCACTTCGCGCATTTGGCCGTGATTTGACGGAGTTGGCGAGGAAGGGAGAACTCGATCCCGTAATTGGCCGGCGCAATGAGATCGAGCGGGCGTAGGGAAAACGGCCATCGCTGAAGGACTCGCGCAGGAAATCGCAAACGGCAACGTCCCCGAACTATTGCGCGACAGGCGTGTCATCACACTGGATCTGGCGCTAATGGTAGCTGGAACAAAATACCGCGGTCAGTTCGAAGAGCGTATCAAAGCTGTGATGGACGAAATCCGCCGCTCCAAGAACGTGATTCTTTTCATCGACGAGTTGCACACAATTGTCGGGGCAGGTTCGGCCGAAGGGGCTATGGACGCGTCGAACATTATCAAACCCGCGCTGAGTCGTGGCGAGTTGCAATGTGTCGGCGCGACTACGATGAACGAGTACCGCAAGTACATCGAGAAAGACGCAGCCTTGGAACGTCGTTTCCAGACGATAAAAGTGGATGCGCCGACGGTTGATGAAGCGATCCAAATCTTGAAAGGTCTTCGACCCAAGTACGAGGCGCACCACAAGGCAAAACTCACCGACGAGGCGCTGGAGACTGCCGTCAGATTTTCGGATCGTTATATTACGGGACGGTTTCTTCCCGACAAGGCTATCGATGTGATGGATGAGGCCGGCGCGCGTGCCCGGATCAATTCCATGACCCGTCCGCCGGATGTGAAGGACATCGAGAAAGAAATAGAAGAGATCCGTTTGGAAAAGGAAGGAGCGATTAAGGCGCAGGATTTCGAAAAAGCTGCAGCGCTTCGCGACAAGGAGAAGCAAACGAAGGAGAAACTCGATGCCATTCTCAACAAATGGCGTGAGGAGCGGGAAGAGAAAGAGGTCGTGGTAACCGCGGACGACATGATGCACATCATCTCGAAGGTCACCGGTGTTCCCCTGCAGCGGATGGAGCAGGAGGAAACGCAAAAGCTCCTTATGATGGAAGCCGAGATGAAGCAACGCGTCATTGGTCAGGACGAAGCGGTCACCGCCATCAGCAAGGCTTTGCGTCGCTCACGCGCTGACTTGAAAGATCCAAAGCGCCCGATCGGTTCGTTCGTCTTTCTCGGTCCGACTGGAGTCGGTAAAACATATCTCGCGCGCACTCTCGCCGAATTCATGTTCGGCGACGCCGACGCGTTGATTCAAATCGACATGTCGGAGTACATGGAAAAGTTCACCGCTTCGCGTTTGATCGGTTCGCCGCCGGGGTACGTCGGTTACGAGGAGGGTGGACAATTATCTGAAGCCGTGCGACGCCGGCCGTACTCGGTTGTGCTTTTTGACGAAATTGAAAAAGCGCACCCCGATGTGATGCATCTGCTTTTGCAGATACTTGAAGACGGCAAGATCACCGACTCGTTAGGACGCAAGATCGATTTCCGAAACACGATCATTATTATGACTTCCAACGTCGGCGCCGACTTACTGAAAAAACAGACGGTCATGGGTTTCGGCGCGCCGCTCGAAGGGCACGATTACGATTCGATGCGCGACAAAATTCTCGACGAGACCAAACGCGTCTTTAAACCGGAGTTTCTCAACCGGCTGGACGAGATCATTGTGTTTCATTCGCTTGGCAAACCCGAGCTGTTGCGGATCGTCGACCTGGAAGTGGACAAAGTGCTAACCCGCATCAAGGCCAAGAATGTCCACATTGAGTTGACGCAAAGCGCGAAGGAATTCCTGATCGAGAAAGGATACGATCCGCAGTATGGAGCGCGGCCAATGCGGCGTGCGGTGGAGCGTTTTCTCGAAGACCCGCTCGCGGAAGAATTGCTCCGCGGCACCGTCAAACCCGGCGACAAAGTCGAGGTTGTGGCGGTCGATGGGAAGCTCTCGTTCCAAGTTCCTGAATCGCATCCACAGAGTAGCGCAGCTGCGCCAGCGAGCTAAGGCGATACAGATCAGGCCCGCGGATGAGCGTCCGCGTAGGCTTTTTTCAGGCGTTCCACTGTCACGTGAGTGTAGATCTGCGTCGTGGAGAGGCTGGCGTGCCCCAGTAACGCCTGGACACTGCGCAGATCAGCACCGCGATCGAGCATGTGCGTCGCGAAGCTATGCCGCAATTTGTGTGGGCTAATTGAAATCGGAATTGATGTGTGGCGCACATAGCGTTTTAACACCAACCAGATCGAGCGGGCGGACATTCGTTTTCGCGCCTTGTTTATGAAGAGCGGCCCTGTATGCACGTTCGCAGCGGCGCGATAGCGCGAGATCGTTTCGAGCGCTGGCAAGCCCACGGGGCAAACACGCTCTTTGCGACCTTTGCCGAATACCCGCACAGACTCGGTGTAAGGATCGAGATCGGCTACATCGAGCGCAGCCAGCTCGCTCAGTCGCAAGCCGCTGCTGTAAAATAATTCCATAATCGCGACATCGCGCAGCGGCATCCAAACAGGCGCGGCGCGGTTCTTCGTCTCGCGAGTCGGAGCGCTAAGGAGCTCCTCAACCTGCTGGCGTGTAAGCACCAGCGGCAGCTTCTTTTCAATTTTTGGCACTTGCACTTCTCGAAGGGGATTATGTCGTAGCCGTTTTCGGGCTGCGAGAAACTGATAAAAGCTGCGCAGCGCAGAGAATTGAAGCCGCACGTATGAACGAGCCTGCCCGCGTTTCATAAGTGCAAAGAGATAATCGCGAAAATCGTCAGCATTACATTTCTTCCACGATCTCGTGGTTTCCGCACCAAAAGTAGTCAACGCTTGGCGATACGCCTTGAGCGTGCGCGGCGAAGCATTTCGCTCATTGGAGAGATAACGCAGGAATTCCTCGACCAAGGAGTCTTTTTTCCCGGAGACGGTCGCGGCGTCTGTCATGTCGAGCAAAGTCGAGACATCTCTAATTTTTTAAAAACCCGCGTCCCATAAGTGATACTGAGAGACTCCTTAACTTCGCTCGGAATGACAATCGCCAAGGTATCATTCAGGCTTTTCCACGACATAGCGGAGATCCGAAGCGCTGGCGGTACCCCGAAACTGACTTCTGAAAATTGGCGGCGGATTTGTGGAAATTAATTCATAACCCTTCAAAACAAATTCCGGATAGATTCCGTTACTCGCCGGCTCATATACTTTGTCGCCGCTAAAGGAACCGTAGAGCTTGTATTCGTAATTATTGTCGCTCCCGAAATCTACGCGTTCGCGGTCGGGCGCGAGCTTTTGTTTTTCATTTAACATCACTAACTCAGCTGTGCTCCACGGTTGACCCGGCCGCCGGACGTAACCCCAGAATTTGTAATCGAGCTTATAATACCGCCGCCCGATAAAATAATCTCCGGTCGGCTCGGCCGCGATGTGCTGCGCCATCTCGACTCTCGCTTGCTGAATCCCTTGCGGCATGGTTTCGCAACCGCCCAATAACACTGCGGTTAGCAGTGCATAGCCTACCAATAAAAACTGACTGGTGCGTCTCATTGCTTCGATGGACATCTTTTATCGCACCTTTCCGCGAGGCGCAATCGGAAGCTCTGCAAGACAACATTGGAGGATCGAATTCTGCAATGCGCCAAACAAAGGAAACAATGTATTTTGTTAGCCGGATTCCGTTATTCCTTTGCCATTCGACATTCGTTCTTCGCCGCGTATAAACCAACAGTAAAGCGGGAAGCAAAGTTCATGTTTACGCGGCTTCGTCATTTACCATTCACCGGTCAGTCATTCACTGATCACCTGAGTTTATAATGGTTCGATTCTTCAACGCTCTGGGCACGCCGCTGCTCTCGTTTTTTCAATACTTGGGCGAACTTGTCTTGCTGACCGCTGACACTTTTCGTTCCATTTTCACACACAAGCTCCGCTGGAAATTATTTCTCAATCAAGTTGTTGAGATTGGATTGCTTTCGCAGCTCGTCGTTATAATCACCGGCGGATTCACCGGCGCGGTGTTCTCCGCACAAACATTTTTCCAATTTAACAAGCTGGGAATGGGCTCCGCCGTGGGCGCAGTAGTTTCGGTGTCGCTTTGCCGAGAACTGGCTCCTGTTCTGACGGCACTAATGGTCGCGGGCCGCGTTGGAGCAGCGATGTCGGCTGAGATCGGCACAATGAAAGTGACAGAGCAAATCGATGCACTTCGGGCGCTCGCAGTTTATCCCGTTGATTACCTGGTTGTGCCGCGCGCGCTTGCCATGATGGTATCGATGCCGCTGCTGGTGGCGGAGTGCATCGCCGTCGGCATCGCCGCCGGCTATCTCGTAGCGATTTTCATGCTCGACATTAATGGCACTTACTACATGGCAAACATGGTGCGGTGGACGCGCAGTCGTGACATTATCATGGGTCTTTCAAAAGCATTCTGCTTCGGGATACTCATCGTGTTCATCAGTTGCCACAAAGGCTTGACCACACGCGAAGGCGCGGTAGGCGTCGGCCGCGCGACAACTGAAGCTGTAGTGAACGCGTCGCTGGCGGTTCTGATTTGCAATTTTTTCCTTACCATGATGTTCAACATCATCTACCCGGCGGGCTATCAATGAGTGCAGTGATGGAGTTTTCGGAGTAATTGAAACTGGAGAGTGGTGAGTTGAGAGTTCGTGTGTTGCCATGATCGAAGCACCGCCGTCTCCAAAGCTGTCTACCAAACCTCATCCGGTTCCAGGTAATTCGTCGCCCATGATCAAGGTGCGTTCATTGACAAAAAAAATCGGACGACAGGAAATTTTGCGCGGTGTTGATCTTGAGGTGCGGACTGGTGAAACTCTTGCCATCATCGGGCGGAGCGGCGGCGGCAAGAGCGTTTTGCTTAAACATCTCGTAGGATTGATGGAACCAGACGGGGGAGAAATTTGGATCCAGGGCCAAAACATTATCGGCATGAACGAGCGCCAGCTTGGGGCGATCCGCCAAAAGGTTGGAATTCTTTTCCAAGGCGGAGCGCTTTTTGATTCGATGACGGTGGAAGACAACATTGCATTTCCTTTGCGCGAAGCCGGCGAACGCGATGCGAAGATTTTGCACTCAAAAGTCGCGGAGATGCTTGAGGTGATGGAAATGGAGGGAGAGGAGGCCAAGATGCCGGAGAGTTTGAGCGGCGGAATGAAGAAACGGGTGGGTCTCGCGCGCGCCATCATTCGCCGACCTTCGTGCGTATTATACGATGAGCCGACGGCAGGGCTTGATCCTGTTGTGGCGGACAGCATCAATCGATTGATCCGCCGGTTGCAGCAACGCTTTGGAATGACCAGTGTCGTGGTCACCCACGATATGAAAAGCGCGTTCGATGTAGCTGATCGGATTGCGTACCTGCACGAAGGCCGCGTCTATTTTCACGGAACTGCGACCGACCTTCAACAATCGAATGATCTCCTCATTCAGGATTTCCTGCTCGGGCGATCGGACGGCAGGGGCGATTGACAGAATCGTCCTCGGGCGGCTGCGGTAAACCGCCGCTACCTTGCGAAAATCAGCAGTAAGACGACAATTAGCATCTCAAAATGAACCGGCACGAGCGAGGTTTGGAATTTAAAGTTGGTATTTTTGTTTTTGTGGGTTTGGCGATGCTAGGCGCGCTGCTCGTGCAATTCGGCAGGCTGGGAGAGGGTTTCAAGACGTATTATAACATCACCGTTCGCTTCAATGATGCGGGCGGACTGTTGAAAGGCACCGATGTCTTGCTCGCCGGCGCGAGAATTGGAAAAGTCGCGGGCGGTCCGAAGCTAGTTCGTGAGGGCGGTGGCGTGGCTGTCCCGCTGAAAATTTATGATTACATTAAGATCCCTGAAGGAACCAAATTCACAGTCGGAAGTTCCGGTTTGCTTGGCGATCGGTTTGTAAACGTAATAATGCCCTCCGGGCAGCCGAAGGCTTATCTGCCACCGAATGCAGATGTCAGTGGCGCGCGGGAGACCGGCATCGACGATCTCACGCGTGAAGGAGGCGCGCTCGTGAACGATCTCCGCGGGACTGTGCAAAAGATCGACACGACTGTGAATCGCCTGAATCAAGACACACTCTCCTCAGCGAATATGGAAAACCTGAAGTCGAGCATGGAACATTTGAACCAGGCTACCGGCGCACTGGCAGAATCCTCAAAGAAATTGGATGGAGTGATTGAGCAGGCGGATTCGACGATGGCTTCGGCAAAGAAAGCTGCCGACAACTTGCAGAACGCGATCGCTGACACGCGCAAAGTGCTGCAGAGCGCCACGCAAGGCAAAGGTTTGGTTGCGACTCTCCTTAACGACCAACAGTTAGCGAATGATCTACACGCGCTGATCACCAATTTGCGAGCCCACGGCCTCTTGTTTTACCGCGATAGCGCTGCAACTACTCAAACGAAGCCCCCAGAGCAAACCAAACCAGCTCGTCAAAGCCGCAGCCGCTAAGCTTGTCCGAAATGGATTGCGCGATGCAGTCTGCTTCTGGTTTAATCGGACGATATGATACGGCGATCGTTCCTGAAACATCTTGCAGCGCTTCCGCTTGTCGCCGGCTGCGGCCCCTGCAACCGGTGGCGCAAGCGCGGCTAAACTAAAAATTTTCATCAAGAGCGCCTGGAGATCGGACGACCCAACAAAAGCAGCATTTCCGTTTCTCCACGGTCACGCGCTTGCTGAGGCAGGGCACGAAGTCCAAATCTTTCTTCTCGGCGAAGCGGTATCTCTGATGCGAAAATCTGTAGCTAATTCAGTCGTTCCTGTCGGATGGCCGCCGCTGTCGGAAGTTCTGAGCAAAATTGTCGCGAAGAAAATACCAATCTACGCGTGCAGCGCATGCTCTCGCGCAAGAGGCGTAACCGAGACCGACTTGACTGAATACGCCGCAAAATTCGGTAAGCCCAAAATTTCCGTTTCATTGGTGGAGTGGGCGGACAAGATAATCACGGAATAGCCGTCAATCCTCACAGCGTCCCGAGCAGACCCGAGCGCACATCTTCTTCGCTCATGCCGTCGATGCGAATCACTTTGTCGCGCGATGTCTGACCGTGCTCCAGCACGATTGCGCGCTGCGGGATTTTCAATTCTTCCGCCAGAAAAGTACGCAGCGCCGCATTCGCTTTTCCTTCCCGAGCCGGGGCGCGCAGTTTGATCTTGATCGCGCCGCCATGTTCACCCGCGACATTGTCGATCTTCGCGTTTGGAACAATGTGAAAACGCAAGGTCGCCATCGACGAATTGTAGTGCAATTCGCTTCTCGCGCAGTAGCCTTGTGCACACGGATGATCGAGGCACTTTTGCTCGACAAACATCCAAACGTGCCGAGAACTAGCATGCATGAAACCTCGACATCTCTACCTGGTGTTCTGTCTGCTTGGGCTCGTTCTGCCCTATTCGCAATTCATTCCCTGGATCATCGAGCATCACGCGTTGAACATGTCGATGTTCATGCACGATCTTTTTGCGAATCGCATCGCCGCTTTCTTCGCTTTGGACGTGATCGTTTCGGCAATCGTGCTCCTCTCGTTCATTCAGAGTGAAGGACGGCGGATGCGGATGCGATTCCCTTGGTTGCCGATGTTGGGTACAGTGTTCGTCGGAGTTTCGCTCGGTCTGCCGCTTTTTCTTTATTTGCGGCAACTCGAGTTCGATCGGAAGGCCATTTAAATTTGAAACAATGACAGCAGATGATTTTCGGAAGCTCGCGTTAAGTTTTCCCGAAACAGTGGAGTCCGCGCACATGCATCACCCCGATTTTCGCGTCTGCGGAAAGATATTCGCTACCCTTGGATATCCCGACGAGAATTCCGCCGTCGTGAAATTAACTCCAAGCGAACAAGGAGACTTGGTCCGCGGCGATCCGAACGCTTTCCAATCAGTGAAAGGCGCTTGGGGTCGTCGCGGCAGTACCAGCATCCAACTGCCGGCGGCAAGGGTCGAGATCGTTCGCGAAGCCCTCAGCGCTGCCTGGCGTAACACCGCGCCGAAACGACTGGCGCGGACTCGTTAGCGCAAACCGACCGCGGCGCGAACACGGCTCATCACGTCGTCGGCAATTTCGTTGGCATGTTTGGCGCCACGGACGAGGACATTGTCGATGTACAATTTGTCGGCCAGGATTTCCTTGCGGCGTTTGCGCATCGGAGAAAAATATTCCCAGAGCTTTTCGAAAAGTTCTTTTTTGAAATCGCCGTATCCGGTGCCACCTTTTTTGAATCGCTCACGCATGCTTTCGATCTCATTTTTGGAAGCGAAGAGCGAGTAAAGCTGAAAAATGGTCGACTTTGTCGCGTCCTTTGGCGCTTCCACCGGCGTTGAATCGGTCACGATGCTCATGACGCGTTTCCTTGTTTCCTTTTCCTCGCCAAAAATATCGATGTTGTTGCCGTAGCTCTTGCTCATCTTCTGTCCGTCGAGACCAGGAACAACCTGCGTTTCAGGATTGATTCGCGGTTCCGGCAATTTGAAGATCTGCCCGAACTGCTCATTCATTTTTCCCGCCAGATCGCGCGTCATCTCGATGTGTTGTTTTTGGTCCTTGCCCACCGGCACGACGTCGCTGTCGTAAATCAAAATGTCCGCCGCCATCAGCACTGGATAGCTGAAAAGTCCTACGGTTGGCGCGAGTCCGCGCGCTAGTTTGTCTTTATAGGAATGCGCGCGCTCGAGCAGTCCCATGGGCGCGACGGTCGACAAAATCCATGTCAACTCCGTAACCTGCGGCACATCGCTGTGTTTGAAGAGCGCAGCGCGTTCGGGATCGAGACCGGCCGCGAGAAAATCCACTGCAACACGCCGGACGTTTTCGCGGAGAACATCCGGATCGCGCACACTCGTCAGCGCGTGATAATCAGCGATGAAATAAAACGCTTCGCCTTCGTTTTGGAGTGCGATCGCCTGCTTCATCATGCCAAAATAATTGCCGACGTGCAGAACGCCGCTGGGCTGGATGCCGGAGAGAATGCGCATGCGCTTGTTATCTGCCATTCTGAGCGGAGTCGAAGAATCTCAGTTGTTTATTCTGAATCTCTTCCACGGGTTTGGAGGAACAGTAAGAGATTTCTCGACTTCGCTCGAAATGACAAATTCGTGTGCAAAACGCCGCTGGGCTGAATGCCGGAGAGAATGCGCATGGGTTTAACTAAATGACGAATGCCGAATGTCGAATGACGAAAGAAACCCGAATGCTTAAATGACGCAATGGTATCGCATCTCCTTCAGCGGTTCGGGCTTTGCCGGTCGTTGAAACGACCGGCGGCGAGGGCTTGGCCGGTCGTGGTAGATCCGACGCCCTCGTAGTAGAAAGGGGCTGCGCGCAAAAAGGTTTTAACCAAGGTAGAGGTCAAGGGAACCGAGATCGAACGACAGCACAATTCGGAGAATCCCTGCCACTCGTCGGGATTAACGCTTTCAAATTCCTTGTCGATCAGCTTCTCAAATGCGGCGGGTTTCCTTCCGCAATTTGGAGAGCGCGCCAAAGTGTTTCATCCATGGCTTGCTTTTCGCCGAGCGCGAAACACACGCGGACCGCAACGGCTGTTTTGATTTTTCGTGCATTTTTGTCTGCTGTGACAGTAGTCCAGCGTTTTAACGCTGGGTAAATCTCCGAACAACCACGAGTCCCGGCAGGGACGAAAGAAAAAAGATCCTTGTAACAAGAAGTTCTCTTCCGTCCCGGGCAGGACTGGGCCCTTGGGCAACTCATTTTCCCAGCGCTAAAGCACTGGGCTATTTGTCAGAGCTCGTTTCCTGCTGGCAAACATGCGCGATATTCATTAGAAGAATTGCGCAATGGCGACTAAAAATTCCCGGCCCGTTTCCGTAGTTACCGGCGGCGCGGGTTTTCTCGGCTCGCATTTGGTGGAGCGCCTTTTGGCGGAAGGTCACCGCGTCATTGCCATTGACAATTTGATCACCGGTAACACCGCGAACATTGGGCATCTGGCTGGCAACGAGAATTTCCGTTTCATCAAACATAACGTCTCCAATTTCATTTTTCTGCCGGAAGAAAAAATTGATTACGTTTTTCACTTCGCGTCACCAGCCAGCCCGATCGATTACCTGGAGCTCCCGATCCCCACGCTGAAAGTCGGCGCGCTCGGCACGCATAACACGCTCGGCCTCGCCAAGGACAAAAAGGCCTCATTCATTCTTGCGTCCACATCGGAGGTGTACGGTGATCCGCTCGAGCATCCACAAAAAGAAGATTACTGGGGGAACGTCAACCCGATCGGGCCGCGCGGTGTGTATGATGAGGCGAAACGGTTCGCCGAAGCGATCACGATGGCATATCACCGGTACCACAGAGTGGACACGAGAATCGTCCGCATCTTTAACACGTATGGTCCACGAATGCGCCTGCGCGACGGGCGCGTGGTTCCAGCGTTTATCGGACAAGCCCTTGGCGGTCTGCCACTCACTGTTTTCGGCGACGGCTCGCAGACGCGCTCATTCTGTTATGTGTCCGATTTAATTGATGGAATTGTCAAACTCGCGATGAGCAGTTTTCACGAGCCGGTCAATCTGGGGAATCCGCGCGAAATGACGATCAAACAGTTCGCCGAGGAAATCATTCGCATCACCGGAACAAAGTCGGCGATCGAATACAAACCGTTACCAGTGGATGACCCCAAGGTGCGCCAACCGAATATCTCGCGTGCAAAAGAAGTTCTCGGCTGGGAGCCGCGCGTGGCGTTCGAGGAGGGAATCAAAAAGACGATCGACTATTTCAAAGAGTCGTTGAAGCATTGAACCCGTTAAAGTGTGAAGCCTTTGAAGAGACGACTTTGGGCATTTGGAGTGCGGCAACATGTTACCGCTTTGAAAGCGCGGACATGTCCGCGCAGTCCGAAGCCTCCTCAAAATTTTACTGGCGTTTGCGCCGATTTGATTGTGAATTGCTGCATGATCAGGCGTGCGGTTGCCGTCGCCACGGTTTTACTCGCTGTTTGCTTTCCGGTCGCAGCGCAGCAAGCGAAGCGGCCGATGGCAACACGACACCGACCGCTTACACCCGAACGATTGCACGCTGCCGCCGCGTTCGATCCCCGCCTCGCATTTAGCCTCTCTCAACCGAACGCTTTCAGCTCCAAGGATAGTTTCCTTCTGCTTCACAGAGGTCCGGTGCACGCGTGGTCAGATGGTGGTTGGCTGGCGAGCGAAAACGCATTAGCCGCTACCGGCATGGTGGCGCTCGATCTCTTTTCCGGCGCGTATTTGC
Source organism: Verrucomicrobiota bacterium (assembly GCA_003218475.1). Classification (GTDB taxonomy): domain Bacteria; phylum Verrucomicrobiota; class Verrucomicrobiia; order Chthoniobacterales; family UBA10450; genus Udaeobacter. The sequence goes on from QHNR01000050.1 coordinate 19,922, forward strand.
CACCGCCGGATACTTTCGGGCCCGCGCCAACAAACAGAGGAAGGGCTGCTTCCGACTCGCGACCCGAGAATTTTGGAACCGACCCAAAGGATTCCCCTGAAATGATGATGTCGCCGCCGGATCGCTTCTATTACGGCGGAGAGATAGGTTTTCTTTACGGCCACTCGATCGGCAAAGGCAGCGGCGACATGATGGAGAGCTATATTTTGGGCCAGGTCGGTAATGATCATTTGCAGATCAACGCTGGCGCGGCGTATGAGGACTGGAATGGACACGCACCGCGCTTCCACTTTTCAAGGTAATTCCGGTTAAGGGCGCAATGCGAAGCTGAAACGCGTTGTGCTCAACGCATTGATAACTGAGAGCGCCCCTTCCGCCTGCATCTCGATCTGCACGATGCCCTTTAAGGGAGCGCTATGTGCTTTCCGATTGAAACAGACGTAACGCAGTTGGTCTGAGCTAAGTCGGTGTCTCTCCGATCTTTTCGATTGAAATTGCCGATCGATTCTTCCTACTATGGCCCGAATCAGGACGGGAGCTTCCTAACTGAGGCCGCTGGCCGAAGTCGCTTCAACGGATTGAATATCAATGTCGGCTCGAAAATTCGTCGCGGATAAATTGCTATGGGAAACGCTGGGACGCTGGAAACGTTCAAACCCTGAATTGGATCGCATTCAATTCCTGAAGACGGTGCCCTTCTTTGACCAACTCTCGAATCGGCAGCTCAAGCGCGTCTCTGCTATCATGTTTGAACGCACTTATGAAACCGATGAATTAATTTTTGAAGAGGGACAACCGGGAGCTGCGCTCTTTTTGATTTTGGATGGCAAAATTGCGATAGAAATTTACCGCGAGAGTAGCACGACGCGTCTGGCTGTTTTGGAAAGAGGCGCCTTTTTCGGTGAGATGGCGTTGCTCGATGAAACGCCGCGTTCCGCCACCGCGCGGGCCTTGGAACGGGCTCGGACGCTGGCGCTTTATCGGAATGACCTTAACGGATTGGTTTATCGGCATCCAAGAACTGCCTGCCGAATTTACCGTTCCCTTGCAACGATGATCGGCGATCGGCTTCGTTCGACCAACGAATTGGTGCAGATGAAAATTTCTGTCGAGACGGTCCCCTTGGAATGAGCAACGGTCAGAACTTCGAAGAGAAAGAGCGAGAGCGGAAGGTTCGGCGCAAAGTCTTTTATCTCACATTTGCCACGCTGGCCTTGATTGCCGCAGGATTCCTGATCTGGAAGCTACGCGGTCTCATTCTGCCGATTATAGTGGGCGCTTTATTGGCCTTCTTGTTCCGTCCGGTAAAAGATCGCTTTAATGTTAGATGGCTACCTCATGAGCTTCAGGTTCTGTCTTCATTCGTGGCCATTGGTCTTGTTCTGTTCTTCGCCTTTAACACTCTGCGCAAACACATTCCAGACGAAGAGCAGAAGCTCGAATTCAAAGTCCGCCTGGCATACAAACTGAACGAAAAATACCGCCAGTTCGTGGCGAAGTCTGCCGAGGGAAAATCAAACCCGGTCACTTCATTAGTTGATAACGAACTTGGCCCGCTCATGGATAAGATTAATCAGGCGCTCAAACTGACGCCGGAGGAACGCGATTTGTTCCTGAAATATTGCGCCGGATACAACGGGAAACCTCCCATTGAGAACAAGTTTTACGATTACTTTCGGGCGAACCAAGCTACCACGAAATACGCCATTCCCGAAAAGACTTCCCCCGGTGCAATGTCGCCGACACCTCCGATTGCCGCCGCTCAAGTTCAGCCTACCGCTGCAGAGGAGGGGACGAGCTTGGAAAGTAAAGTGTCCACATGGATGTTAGCGCCGTTGATTTTTGTCTTTCTCGGTTTCGATAATGGGCAAATACGGCGGTTCTTCATTGGTCTCGTCCCCAATCGCTACTTTGAGTTGTCGCTGACGGTTCTTGACAGACTCGATGACGCGATCGGCAGGTATTTACGTGGAACGTTGATGGAGTGTTTTCTAGTGGGCCTGTCCCTGACCCTGGGATTGATCCTTCTGGGGATTCCCGCGGGGGTCGCCGTGGCCATCGGCGTAGCGGCGGGACTTCTCAATGCCATTCCGTATTTGGGCACGGTGATCGCTTTGGTGATTGGCGTTGGTTATGGGTTGATCGCGGAAAACATAAAGTCGTTAATTCCCGGTCTGAACCCGAATGATCTGGCGCTGTATGTGCTGATTCTGGTCGTGCTCGTGCGTGTATTAGACGATTTTGTGTTCCAGCCTTTTGTTCTTGGCAGCGCGGTGAACGTTCATCCACTGGTAGTTGTTATCGCGGTTATCGGCGGCGCGCTCATCATGGGTTTGTGGGGGATGTTATTCGCTATTCCCACCGTGGTAGTAATCAAGACTGCGGTGGCCACCTTCTTCAAGGAACTAAAGGCTTATCGCATCATTTGATGGAGCTTTCCGATCGCGACGACTCAGATGATGCAGTCCGACCCAGACCAAATCGTTAATGAGATTTGTTCGCCTACTTTGCTGACACCGTGTACGAGCTAATGAAACGGCAGGACGCGGAAATCCCAAATCTCAAGGTCAACGTCGCAACTACTTCAAAATCTGAATCCTCCAAAACAGACCGCGTGATGCTGAGTTGCTTTGAGTTTTGGGCGGTGAAATTTGGTTTGGGATTTGGAAATTCCGATTTAGAGCTTTAGGCCATGGCCGCACCGTCGCGTCTCATTACTCTGAACATCGGTTCTCAAACAATCGGTCTGGCGGAATTTCGCGTAATCCAAGGGCGCCTGGTGTTGCTGAACTATCGTTTCCGCGAAACGCCGCTTGATCCTGCAACTGGGCAACGTCTTGAGGCCCACGTTGCGCTGCACGAAACCGCCCTGGTGTTGCGCGAAATAATGCACGAAATGCACATTCATCAGGGCGACGTGAACTACGCGGTCTCCGCGCAATCGGTTTTTGCGCGCTTTGTCAAACTGCCGGCACTCGATGCGGAAAAGATCGATAAGATCATCGCATTTGAGGCGCAACAAAATGTGCCGTTTCCCATGGACCAGGTGGTCTGGGATTACCAGCTGGTCGGAGGAGGTATGGGCGAACAAATTCAGGTCGTCATTGTCGCGATCAAGCGCGATCTGCTCGACGAGATCAACAATGCCGTGGAAGAAACCGGACTGCGGACCAGGATTCTCGGTGTGGCGTCCATGGGACTCTACAATGCATTTTGTTACAACTACACCGATCTACAGGGCTGCTCGTTGCTGGTGGACATTGGCGCGCGCACGACCAACGTCCTCTTCATCGAGCCCGGAAGAATTTTCTCGCGCAGCCTTCCGCTTGGCAGCAGCGCGATCACGGCGGCGATTGCGAAGGAATTTGGCGAATCCTTTGCCGCGGCGGAAACTCGAAAGAACAGGGACGCCTTTGTCGCTTTAGGCGGCGCCGCCGAACCTGCCGACCCGAACATTGTCCGCCTCTCAAAGATAGCGCGCAGTACCATGACGCGGCTGCACGCGGAATTGATGCGTTCCGTCACTCACTACCGCGCCCAACAACAGGGAGATCGGCCTGCTCGCATCTTTCTTTGTGGCGGCGGCGCGGGCATGCGGAACATGCGCGAATTCTTTCACGAGAAGTTTGAATTGCCGGTCGAGTTTTTTAATCCGCTCCAAAATGTGAGCGTGTCGGAATCGACGCCTGACGTGACGCGTTCCGCGTATCTGCTGGGGGAATTGGTTGGCCTGGCGCTGCGCAGCGTCGCCGTTTGTCCGATGAAGCTAAATTTGCTTCCGGACAGCGTCGTCCGCAGGCAGGACTTGGAAAAGCGCCGGCCATTCTTCATCGCTGCAGCAGCATGCATTCTCCTGGCGCTCCTCGGCTGGTCGGCGTACTACACGCGCGCGGCGCAAGTAGCGCAGCAAACTGCTCAGGCAATGCGCCAGAAGAACGACAGCATGCGCGGCCCCGAAGCGCAGCTTGATAAATTAAAAAAGCAAATCACCGCATTGGACAACATCGCCACGCCTCTCATCACCGCAGTGAACGATCGCAATTTCTGGCCGCAAATTCTTGAAGATTTAAACGCGCGTCTGCCGGAAGCAGACATCTGGATCACAGAACTTGCCGCAACTTCCGGTGGAAAACTTCTTGGGGTGCCTGAAAAACGAGCCGGGGAAACTGCGCCGGCACCAACGCCGATTGTTGCTGGATCGCCAGCGAAGGGCGGGGCTGCTGCCGGCAAGGTGATCGATGGCATTATGGTGCGCGGCCTTTATCTCTATAATCCCAAACAGCAGGAAATCGTCGTCGACTACCTCCGCAATCTGGCGAAATCGCCGTTTTTTACTATCGATCCAAGAACTCCGGAGCGCGTGATCAAATCCAACTCCGTGCCGAACGACACAGAGTGGGCGTTCCCGTATGAACTTCAACTCACGCTGAAAAAGCCAGTGAAAATGCCATGAACGTCGATTTTAACCACGAATGAACACTAAGAAGACAGCGAAAGCAGTTTGCCCGCGAATTAACGCGAACGATTTTTTTTCCTGGAATTTTTTTTCGTCCATTCGCGTGATTCGCGGGTCTCCCTCTTCGTTATTCTTTCGTCATACGTCATTTGGATTTCGTCATTTTGGCAAATCCCTATCTATCCGCCTGCCACGCCGTAGCCTTGGCGGAGGCGGGTGGTGAAATGCCATGAAGTGGTTTCAGCAAAATCGGGCATTCGGCGTCTTGGTGATTGGCTTTGCAATTTGCGCACTGATTGTCGGGGCGCTGCTTTACTGGAGATGGTCTGTCTGGACGGACGCGAGACAAACATTCGATCAGGTGGAAGCAGAGCGGAGCCGGCTGGAGGGTCTCGATCCGTTTCCGGATGACGCCAATTATCGGAAACTTCAGGGTTACTTGCAGAGCTACACGGAGGCGCTGAATAAATTTAAGGAACAATTGAAAAGCGAGGTCGCTCCCGCACCACCGCTTGCGCCCAATGAATTTCAGTCGCGCTTGCGCCAGGCCGTCGTCGCGACGTTCGACAGAGCGCGCATGAACAACGTGAAATTGCCGGACAAATTTCAGCTCGGCTTCGATGAATTCGCCCGGGCAATGCCTGACACAGCGGTGACGCCGCTGCTTGGACAAGAGCTTTCCCAAATCCAGATGCTCATAAACATTTTGCTCGATGCCAAGGTGGACAGCGTGACGTCGTTTCGGCGCGCGCCACTGCTTGAAGAACGTCGAGCTTCACCAACTCCCACGCCGTCTCCGGCTCGCGGGCGAGGAGTGGCGCCGGCGAAACCAGGCGCAACGCCTGCGCCAACTTTGATAAAGCGCAATATCGTCGATATCAGCTTTAGAGCGGCACCCGGTGCAGCGCGAAAAGTTTTAAACGAAATCGTTGCCTCGACTGGACAGTTCTTCGTCATTCGCACGCTGTACGTGCACAACGAAAAAGACAAAGGTCCGCCGCGCGAGAGAGGCGCAAGCCCAACGCCGACGCCGAGTGCGCAGGCCGGTCCGGCCCAACCCGGGGCAGCCGGAGCTCTAAATTTCATAGTCGGCAACGAGCACATCGAAGTCTCCGCCACGATCGAAATGCTGCGCTTTACCTTTTAACCACGAACTCCGAAGTTTTCGCGAGCAGGTGGACACGAATGAACACCAATAAAACAGAGAAAGCAGGTTTGCCCGCGAATAACGCGAATGATTTCTTTTCCCGGAATTTTTTCGGGTTGATTCGCGGGTTTCCCTCTTCTTCATTCCCTCGTCATTCGTCCTTCGTCATTTTTATTCGTGTCCATTCGTGTTCATTCGTGGTTAATCATTAATTGTGGCGAAGGTCTTGGAGTGGATTAAGGCGCATTACGATCGCACGGCGCTCATTGTTGCGGCGCTATTCCTTTTCATTTGCGCCATCTGGATTTGGTGGAGCGCGATCCAGTTTGGCAATCGGCTTGTCACCCGGCAGCCGTCTCGGCCAAAAGCTGCCTCACAACCTCCGGTCGCGGTCGAACTCGATCGCGCGGCGGAGCAGCTCCAGAACGGGGCACAATGGAAAGCCAGCACGCGCTCAGGGCTGTTCGTTCCGGAAAAACATTTCATCGGCGCGGACGGCCTGCCGGCCACGCTGCAAAACACGCAGGTGCACGCTCCAGTTCCCAATGACTGGTTCGAAAAATACGGTTTGCCAATCGAAGACGACGACGCTCTCGATCAGGACCCCGATAAGGACGGCTTCACCAATCTCGATGAATGGCAGGGCGGCACCGACCCGACGAAAAAAGATTCGCACCCGGAGTACACCACAAAATTACATTTGGTGTCCGCCACCGAGGAACCGTTTCGATACATTTTTTCGTCGCGGATAAAAAACAAATTCGGTATCAACACCATCGACCAGAGCGAGCCGACGCAATTCCTGAAGGTCGGCGACGTCATCCGCGGTACCGATTTCAAGATCATGAAGTTTACCGAGAAACGGGCGCGCAATCAGTACGGCATCAATGAAGATGCATCGGAGCTGCTCCTTGAACATCCGCAGAGCCACGCGCAGGTCACGCTGGTAAAAGGAAAGGTGGCTACCTCGCCGCAATCCGTGGCTACCTTCGTTTATACGTGGGGCGGACGCCTGGAATTTGAGGTGAGAAAAGACCAGGAATTTTCTCTAAAGCCCATAGAAGAGATCAAGTACAAGCTCGTGGAAGTGCAGCCGGCCAAGGCCGTGATCGTGAATACGCAAAAACCAAATGCGCCGATCGAGATAGGTTTCGCCGCGCCGTAAGAGAAGATTTAACCACGAATAGACACGAATAAGGAGGGCAGAACCACGGATCGCACGCCCGCCTGCAACGCTGTAGCACTGCGGGCAGGGATATCACGGATAGCAGAGGCGGAAATGATCAGTAATCTGTGATCATCATCGGTAGAGGAAGCCGTCGTTTTGCGATCCAATCTGTGAAAATCTGTGGCTCTCTTGATCCGTGTCATCCGCGTAATCCGTGGTTGCCTCCTCTGCTCCCAATTCGTGTCCATTCGCCTGCCTCGCAGTAGCCTTGCGCGAAGGCGGGTGGTTACGCCCGAAAAAATCGTAAGAATTTTGCTTGCAGCCGGGGGAGCAAATCAAATACAAGCTCGTGAATGTGCAGCCGGCCAACGCCGTAATCGTGAATACGCGGAAGCCAAATGCGCCGATCGAGATCGGTTTTGCCGCTCCATAAACACCTATGAAAACAATACCTCAGAACTTTGGAAA
>QHNR01000188.1 GCA_003218475.1 Verrucomicrobiota bacterium
CAGTCTTACAGTGGCGGTAGCTTGCTGGGGCAAGCAGATTGTACAGATTTTTCCGGCTTTATTGGCAGTTTTATGGGTCCAAATACTCGTTAGACCTTTATGAACATTCTTTTGGCGCGATTGCATGTTGAGCCCCTTCCGGGCAATCCCTATCACGGACGCGCATTTGGGGCTTGGGTGGTTTATTATGCAGTTGTTCCCGATCTGCAGACCTTCGCCGACAAGATAAAAGACCTCGTAGCCGACGAGAAGTGGCACTTGATAAGGATGGCAGAGAGCGGAACGACATCTCGCGAGCGACTCGCATCGAAGCCATGGATATTAGAAGCACTCGATCAGCAGGGGGATTTTGCGATGATTCACGCCGGCCAGTTTTCGGACAATTGATCGCGTGAGGTTTAACCGGACGCTGCAGCCAACGGCTCAGACGGCGTCGTTGCTTCTATATCGAGCTTGGCTAGTCTAGTGTGCTTTCACCAGCTGCCACTTGCGCTCTCCTGAGCCGTCGCTGAGCTTCACCTCGTTAGGCGCCGGTCACTAGCTACCACGTCAAGGCACCGAGATGCTGCTCGTGCCGAAATCACTGCAATCTTTGCAGCGAAGAGATGCCGTAGTTTTCTTGAAGCTCGGGCGCTTCGGCAGCGACTTGTGTCGCATCAAGCTCGATTTGTTTCGGATCTTCTTCGGTCTCGATCTTGATGAAACCTTCGATTGGATGTTTTACCGCTTCCGCCAAATCGTCTAACGATTTGATTCCTCTGCCGTTCACCTTCGTTACGGTCAGATAAGCAAGGTCATCGTAGCCGATTGTGCTGTTGGCAGGCAGGACCTGGCTGAGGATCACGATGCGCCGATTCCTCTCTGGAAAAAGCTCAGATTGGAAATGGTCGAAATAAACCAAGCGCTGAGGCGCTTCTCGTTGCCAGTTCGCTCCCCATTCCTTGAGATATTGACGGGATAGCTCCTGAAAAATAAGACCGCCGAGGACATAGTATCGCGGCGGCTGATCCAGATAATACGGCGGACTCACGTAGTCCTTCGCATCGCGATGTTCAAGAGTTACATTTAGCTGCATCGGCTTGCTGTTACGCTGAATGTGGAAAGGGACAACGTCGCCCGCGTAAGCGTGAGCTGTCAGCAGATTTGTAAATTCGATCTTGCCGTAAAGTGGGTCCACATAGTTGCCATTTTGGTCGATTTCATGATTCCCGACCGCAGTCACGACATCCCCAACCTGAAGTCCGGCCTTCATCGCCGGCGTGCCTGGTTCCACATTCGTAACGTAGACGCCGCCGCCTTTGCCTTTCTCTTCGGCGAACTCGCGCAGTTCTGGATCGCGCGTTGGAAAAAATGAGAATCCAGCGGAAGGAAAACCCCGATATTGCTGGCTTTCGGCCTCTTTCAAAAAGTGCGTGATAATCGGCGCTGGGATCGCGTCCAGCAGCTGTGAGCGGGAATCGTAACGCAGCAACAATCCGGCAAGCTTGTTGTTTTTAACCAGCGGAACTGTGTAACTGTTCTCCCGATACTGCATCGGGATGCTGACGCGGTAGGTCAGGAATTGCCCAACATCGATGGGGTAGGGCATCATTTGAACCGTCGTTACCAAGCCTTCCGTCGCGAGCAGTGCGCCGGTCGGTTCCAATTGCCACGCGGCAAGCCGGTCGCCGACGACTGTATCGGGTGTGATTTCCAGCGGCGTAATTCCGTCGAGGAATGTTTTCTCAGCTGGTTCAAGAAGCGCCAGGTTCGCTTCGTAATCAATTACCTGCACGTTGGCTGCTGTTTTTTCGCCCGACTCGGCTCGCTCGAGTTCGACGTAATTTTGATTTGTAACAAGATCGGCAGTGACGAGGACACGTCCTTTGGACAAGACCGCTCCAAGCGCTCGTTTTGAAAACGGCGCCTTCTTTTGCCAGGGGCGAAAATAATCATAAGACTGGCCGGTCACATTTACGCGAACCAGTGCCAGCTGTTTCTGCTTACTTGCCGACGCCGAGACAGCAGGCTCTTTTTTGGCCAGCGTCCCACCAGCTGCGACAAGAATGATACCAAAAGCAATAAGAGAGCGTTTTAGCATGCTAGATTTTGTTCGCCTGCGCCGGTGCGCCTGACCCCGGTCGTTCTTCAAGATTTTGCTCTTTCGCTACATTGTAACGCGCCTTGATGCGTTCGCGCGCAGCTTCTACCTTGGTACGATCAAGCACCAACGGAGGCCCGTCACCAATCATCCGAATGACTAGCTGGTCCGGCGCGTGCGCAAAAGTCTCTGCCAATTCGTCGAGTGTCCGAACCTTCTTGCCGTTGACTTCATCCACGATCGCACCCCGGTAGGGCGCCAGATAAGTGTTGATCGGATCGGGCAAGATGTTGCTCAACACAATTACGTCGGGATGCTGAAGATAAATTTGCTCCAGAATGAAATATTCGAAAAAATGACGAAGGCGCAGATCCGTTGTGCGATATGCTTCCAGCATGTCCAGGTTTAAGGGTTGAAAAAGCAACCCGCCGTAAAGAACGTAACGCGGCCGCACATCGTAACTGTGACCTTGAACGGAGTACGGCCAGGGCTTGTAGAGTTTGATTGTCGCCGTCGTCGGTTGTTTGTTCCGCAACATATCGAACTTGACCGAATCACCCTTGAACTTTCGCTCGACGACCTCCTCGAACTGTGCGCGCTCGCCCTCTAGCTCGACATTCGCATCACTGGCGATGGGATGGCCGTCGATCGCAAGAAGAACGTCACCCGACCGAAGAATACCGTCCGATGGCCCGCCCGGGATCACGGAGCTCACCAGCACGCCGCGATCGTCGTCTTTTAACCCAAGAAACTTTCTTTGCGCTGGATTTTGTAATTTTGCGTAGGTGATCGCCAGATCGGGGTATTCGTCATAATGCCCATTGCTGATGTCCTTTAAAAACCGATTCATCACCGGTGTGGGAATCATGTACGCTACGCCCTGCGCAACGTCGCCGCTGTAACCTTGAAAGGCGACCCCAACTACTTTTCCGTCTTGCATGACAGGGCCACCGCTGTTGCCCGGATTGATCTGCGCGCTGATCTGGATCGCCAGATGTTGGTCAACCGACGAATGCGTGTAGAGCTGGAAATCAATTCGCGACACGATGCCGGTTGTAACCGACATCCGTTCGCCACCGATTGGATAACCATACGCCGAAACGGTTGATTCCAGCGCAGGAATGCCGCCAAATTTTAGTGGCAACATGTTTTTGAAAAAGTCTGGAGCCGCCACAGTGATGAGCGCCAGATCGCAGTCGTTCGCGATGAATTGCACTGTCGCCGGATATTTATTGGGATCGCCATCGCGCTCCACGGTAATATACCGGCTGTTGGCGACCACATGCGCGTTAGTCATGATGCGATTGCCGCTGATGACAAACCCAGCACCGACGCCGCGCTGAAGTCCGCCTGCGTTCCACGGCGCCCTGTAATCAGGCTCCACCGACGTGGCTGTGATTCGAACAAGACTTTTCTGCACCGGTCCATTTGGTTTGGGCGGCGCAATCGGCACCGGTACCGGCACGACTGCCTGTCCGGGTGGAGTCGATCGCGATGCGCCCGGCTGCTGCCCTGGAACTTGCGGCTCAACAGGAGGCGGTGCAGGCGTGCTGTCCTGTGCGTACGAAACCGACGCAAGTAGCAAAGCAGCGTAACCGATGACAAAAATGCGCTTCATTTGACGGGAAAGGCTCGAAACTTAAACAACCTGATCGAAAATCAAGATTAGGATTACAATTTGCAAGTAGCCCTTCGCGACATACTGACATGCCACATGCTTCATGCGTTCAAATCTGCTGACGTGGTGAAAAATCACTTCCCCTTTGTAAACGAGGAGGATCAGCTCAAATTCCAGCTCGCTCGAGAATTGATTTGATCACCTTTTCTGCTTCGAAGAATTCGCGCGCGATGGAGCGAGCCGCACGGGAATGTTTCGCGTATTCGCGATTAATTCTCTTCACTGCATCGGCGATTTCATCAAGTGACTGGAAGGATAGCAGTCCTGCCTTTCCGCCATAAAGTTTGGTGAAGCCGGTTTCCTGAGTGATTACCGGGCGGCCTGCTGCCAGGTAGCATGCGCTGCGATCGCTGAACCAGCCGCTGTTGAGCCGGACGTATTGGTCCTTTGCCACAGTAAACTCGCCTTTGGAGCGCTGGATGTAATCGCGATAGAGCCAATAATCCACGCTCATTTGCAGGGGACAGCGCAGTCGCCAACCGTTTCGTTCAAATTCGTTGCGGGTCGCGGTGTGTTCGATGTTTGTCGCCATTTCAAATGTTTCGCCGGCCTTTTTTGGCGCGGAAATGAAACGCAGAAATTCACGCGACTTGCTCCAAAGGTATTTCCGCCCGCGCCACGAAATATCTTTCAAGCCGCTGGTAGACCAGTTGGCCACGGTGGTGAACACCGCGGCGCGAGAAGGAGAACGCTTTGTTCGCCAAAAATCCGTCACTACCGGTTGCCGCGTCGGGAGCCATTTGAATCCGTGCGTCGGAACGGGAAAGCTTTTCGTCCCGACATTTTCGCCAAATGTAAAAAGCGCGCGATGCCGCCGCAGATATTCGATTGTCGATTTTACTTCCTTGTCGATCTTGATCTGCTCAACGCCGGGGTCGCTCTCGATGTAAAGAATGCGATCGGAAACGAGCAGGTCGTCATTAAATTCCTGCGTCCCGCAAACGTTCAGGATTGCATCAGCCTCGCGATAGAGTTGCCGGATTTTTTTTAACGGCAGGCCGGCACTTGGATTGCCGGGCAAATAACGTGCGCAAAACGCCCAGCGGTTTTTGAACCCGAATTCTCGCGACAGACGACTTAGGAGCTGCGCTGCGTAATCGAATTCATTTGTTATTTCGAAAGTTTCCGGATTGTATGGAAGACGCGCAGAGTCTTCGATGTAATAGACATCGTGCCCCAGTTGCTGCAGGCCGACGACATAATGAACGTGCTGCCAGATCACGCCTGCGATAGGCATCGAGCCCATGAAGCCCATGACGACGATGCGCTTCGCTTTCATTGCAGCGCAAACGTCCAACGCTCAACATCCAACGACCAACGTCCAACGTTCTGCATTGAGCGTTCAGCGTTGAGCGTTGAGCGTTGAGCGTTGAAATGCATCACACCTGAAACTGCTTCACCACAAGCGCTGGATTACCGGCGACGACTGTGTTCGGTTCAACGATTTTCGTGACCACTGAGCCTGCAGCTACAACGGAGTTTTCCCCGATTGTGACACCTTTCAAGATGACCGCATTCATACCGATCCAGACGTTGTCCGCGATTTTAACCGGAGCAGTTTTTAACTTGGGGCGGGCCGGGCGGTCGTTGAAATAAGGCGCCAGAGCTTGCGCGTCGATCAGGCGCTGGGCGGGTTCGAGCGGATGAAAATCGGAATCGGCGATACCGACGTTCCATGAAACCAAACAATGCGATCCGATCTCGATCCTTTCCTCCGCCATAATGAGTGCTCCATTGAGCAGGGTAAAATCACCGATGGTGCAATGGCCACTCTCGCCGATCGCGAATGAGCAGCCCGCGTAACATGAAACATGGTTGCCGATAATTACTGCGCGCGCTTTCTTGCTCCGAAGCTTTCGAAAAATTTGTGCGCTCTCGCAATAAAAGCCGTCGCGAAACTCCACATTGCCCGGAATTGGCTCTGGCCACCAATCGCCTTCGACGTGCCGGTCTTGTCTAATGTTGCTCACGAAAGAAAATGTCCGGAGCTATAGAGTTTCGCGTAAATGCCGCCGCGCGCGACGAGGTCAGGTCCGCGGCCTTGTTCGACGATCCGTCCGTGTTCGAGCACGATGATTTGGTCAAGGTTATGAATCGTCGCCAGGCGATGTGTTGCGATTAATGTTGTCCGGCCTCGCATTAGTTCTTTGATCGTGTCCATAATCGCAGATTCGGTGCTCGGATCGAGCGCCGAAGTAGGTTCGTCAAGCAACAGGATCGGCGCGTTTTTCAGAAACGCTCGCGCGATTCCGATTCGCTGCCGCTGACCGACACTCAAATGCCCGCCACGTTCGCCGACGAGGCTGCTGTATTCCTCCGGCATTTGCCGAATAAACTCGTCAGCCTGCGCACGGCGCGCAGCTTCAATAATCTCTTCCTCGGTCGCATCGGGTCGGCCGTAGGCGATATTCTCGCGAACGGTGGTGGAGAAAAGTAGCGTGTCCTGTAGCACGATGGCGATCTGAGCGCGCAAAGATTTCTTGGTAATCTCGCGGACGTCACGACCATCGAGCATGACCGAACCCGTGGTCGGGTCGTAAAAGCGCGGCACCAGGCTGAGCAGCGTGCTTTTGCCCGCTCCCGTGCCGCCCACGAGTCCAACAATTTGATTCGGCGCGATCGAAGGACTGATATCGCGCAGAACGAATCGGCTTTCGGCGTAACCAAAATTGACCGAGCAAAACTCGATCGCGCCTTCGGCCGATGAAATGTCGACCGCATTTGGCGAGTCGCGCACGTCGTCCTGGCGATCAAGGACTTCGAAGCAGCGCTTCGCGCCTGCCGTAGCGCCTTCCATTGCCCAGGCCGTGTACGTCAGAGATTCCAACGGTTGATACAGCATCAGGAGATAAGCGCTAAAAACCAGCAACGAACCGAGGCTCAGCGTGCCGGCGAGCACATGCAAAGTTCCTACGTAGTACATCGCCGCCGTCCCGATCACCATCAGCGTGCTGATCACCAAGGCGCTGTTCACGTTGGTTAAGGTCAACCGCAGGTTCGCTTGCAAACTCTGCTGCGCTTGTTGATGAAATTGCCGGACCTCGAAGTCTTCGCGCCCGAAGGCGTGCACCATCCGGATCGAGCTCAGTCCCTCCTGCGCTTGGGCAAGCACGGCGCTTTCCTGTTCCTGAATCGAGGTCGATTCACTACGAATCCGGCGCGCGAAGAAATAAATCGCACCCACGATCAGAGGCACTATCGCCAGGGATAGCAGCGTCAATATCCAGTCAAGTCTCAACATTACAACGAATGTGCCGATCAGCGCGATTACCGAAGCAAAGATGTTGGTGAAACCTTTGTTGTAGATCGTTTGGATCGACTGCGAATCATATGCGACGCGAAAACTGGAGTCGGCAGATCGCCGCGCGTCATGAAATTTGAGAGAAAGCCGTTGCAGATGGGAGTACAGATCGGTTCGTAGTTTTAGCAGCGCCTGAAGCCCGATCTTCACGAACAGGTAGTTCGTGATCCAGTTAATGATTCCCCATGCAAACTGGATCACGACCAGCGCGAGACAGAGCAGGGGGACCCAAGTGCGCCAATCGCCCCGAGCAGCAGGCGTTGGTCGCAGAAAATCATCCACGATGATTTTAAACGGCCACGGCTTGAGCAGATTCAGGCCAATACCGACGAGCGACAGAAACAGCCCCAGCATCGTTTTTCCCCGGAACGGCTGGTAGTAGCGAAGGACGCGTCGGTAAATCGACATCTGAATTTCGAATTGCGGATTTTATTTTTTGGACTGAACTAGGGCGAATTCATTCGACTTGAGATCGAAGGATTTCTTGGCGGAGCTTGCCCTGAGGGTAGTCGAAGGGCTCGGACTGACAATATGCATCATCTGGTTCAAATATGGTTTCAGTGGGTCGAGCAGTGGGGATATGTGGGAATCATTTTGCTCATGGCGATGGAAAGCTCGATCTTCCCAGTGCCAAGCGAGATCGTTATTCCTCCTGCTGCATTTCTCGCAACACAGGGAAAATTAAACATCTTCGGTGTCATTGCGGCGGGCACATTCGGCTCGTGGCTTGGGGCGACGGCGACCTATTGGGCTTCACTGTGGCTTGGGCGCGTCTTCATCGCTCGGTGGGGACGCTATTTTCTTTTAAGCGAGCGGAAGCTAGAGCGAGCTGAAAGATGGGTTCGTCGTTACGAAGCAGGGGGCATTTTCTTCGCGCGCCTTTTGCCGGTGATCCGACATGTCATTTCTATTCCGGCTGGAATCATTCGGATGAATTTCGCCACATTCAGCGTAATGACTCTGGCTGGGTCGGCGCTGTGGTGTTCTGTCCTGACATGGTTTGGCCAAAGAGTGCTGACGCGTGAAATGATAGAGTCGAAAGATGCGACGGCTTTAATCAAAGCGGTGAAGGAGAGCGGTAATTTTCACATTATCGTGATCACATGCGTCGCGATCACTTGTCTTTATCTGTTGGTTGCGAGTTTGACCGATCAGAAACGAAGGGGCTGACCGGCCGGCCATTTAGCCTCGGCGGGGCTTTTCGTCAGTGGAATTTGCTTCTGCATTTGAGATTCCTGCTTCCGATTTCGCGGTGTGTGTCGCCGCACTCTGCAGCCAAAAATGCCAGCTAACCGTCGCCCCGTGACGAAGTTCGCTAAGGTTTCCCAAAAGATTTGTGTTTGAAAATTGAACAAAAGTGTCGCTCAGCGGTCAGTCGTAAGGTGAACAACGAATGAATAACTATATGGGATTTATGGAGGAGATATTCACAGTTGGGAATGGCACCGGAACTGCTCTCCGAAAGAACGGACACAATATGAAAAGAAATCGTCAAATTCTAAAGCCGCGCACCAGGCTTTCGCTGGGTGATCTCATCCTGGCGGTTAGCTCCTGCACGAACAGCAGCAAGGAGACGGTCGCGACGGTTGCAGATCTTCTTGCCAGCGGCAAGGTGCGGTTGCACGACAATGGGCGTTTTCTGCGCGCCCGTGTCTGCTAAGCGAGGCCTGCCTCGGTTCGCTCGCAATGCTGTAGAGTCCGCTGTCCTCAGCGGGGTTTTGTTCTCACCCTGAAAGCCACTGCGCTGAGAGACAGCGCACGCCTACAGCCCGCATGGTTTGCAGGATTGGTGATCAACAAAACACTTTTCGCATAAGTCGGTCGCTTTTATCATACCACAGTGATAGACCGTTATTCCCGGCCAGAGCTGAGCAAAGTCTGGTCGGACGTGCGCAAGTTCCAGATC
>QHNR01000051.1 GCA_003218475.1 Verrucomicrobiota bacterium
AAGCGATTCCTTTTGTGCTTCCCGGCCAGGAGAATCTCGAGTGGCAACTGATTCTCGACACGATGGATGCGAACGGTTTTTTGGCGGAGCCGAAAAAATTCGCATCCGGCGATGACGTCGACCTTCGCGGGCGCGCCTGTTGTTTGCTGCAACTGGTGCGCGGCGCACAAGCTCAGGCACGTGCGGAATCCTGGAAAAAACGGCCTGTGGAATTCCCGCCGCTTAGTGCAGAGGAAGAACGCGCTCGCCGCAAATAGCGCGCTTGCCGACGAGGCAAAATTCAGGCAACGCAATCTTGTGGCGAAAGACGAATTAGTTTATAGAGATATGAAGCGCGTGGTATCACGCGCGACCAAATTTTTGGTCAGTGAGTGTTCATGACAGCGAGTTCTCTTATCATCGTCACTGATCGCGGCAGTCTGAAAGCATACCGGGTGAATGAGACGCCAACGCGCGGCCCGAGCCTGCAACTAGTACAGGCGTTCAACATCACCGATGCGCACGGAAGACTCGTCGATAAATTGAGCGATTTCGCCGGGCGCTTTCCAGTGACTAACGGCGCGGGGTCGCACCATGGGGCGGCGTCCACTGCGGAACGGACGCAGATCGAAGTAGAGACCGATCGCCGCATTCAGAAAGAGCTCGCCGATCAAATTACAAAAATCGTATCGCGCAACGGCAAGGAAGGCTGGTCGTTTGCCGCGCCCGCTGAAATTCACTCGGCGATTGTTGAGCTTTTGCCTCCAACAGTGCGCGACCGGATCGTGGAACACGTAAAATCGGATTTGGTAAAAATCGAACCGGCGAAACTCATTTCGCGGTTTCGCTCGCTGCAGCAAATATGATGACACGATGCTCGAACATTTTTGTTCCCTCAACGTCGGAGGGCTCGTTAGTATCTAATTAATTATGCAACTGCCTGTTAAGCTCTCGTACCGGGGTCTGGAAAAATCTGACCAGATCGACAATCTCGTTTTGGAATATGCAGCGCGACTTGAGAAATTTTGCGACCACATCAACCGCTGCGACGTGGCTATCGAGCAGACCAATCATACGCATCACAAAGGAAATCCATACCGATGCCGTATCGATGTGACGGTGGCCCGAGGCCACGAGCTCGTCGCCGATGAAAGGCAGAGGGACAACGGATCGCACCAGCCGCTCAACAAAGTGATCCACGACGCTTTCAAAACAATGGAACGCGAGTTACGCCGGGTCGTGGACAAGCAAAGACGCGACGTAAAAACGCACGCCGATACGCGTTCACCAAAGTAATGGCGCGCCGCTATCTCCGGACGAATTAACCTTTCTTCGCGTACTTTTCGGCGCCGAGAAAATGCAGCGAAACGTACGGCTGATCGCCAATGACCCAGCTGTCATGCGGTACCGCCGGAATGTAAAAGAGCTCGCCCGCTCGCAGCTCGACGACGCGTCCATCATCGAAGGCAGCCGTCGCGGCGCCGGAGAGCACCAATCCAACGTGCTCAACGTTGCACCGAGTTGCGCCCACGCTTGGTCCAACGTGCTCGCTCCACTTCCACCCTGCTTCATAAGTGGCGCGACCAATTGTTACCCCGCCGAGATGCACAATCTCGAAACGACCTTTTTCCATCACGCGAGCTTCATCCGGCGCGTCAAAGGATTTGAGAATTACGGCTATCTCGTCGCTGCTCATGCGTGACTCAACAACGAAAAACTCCCTGGTAAAATCAAAAACTACTCTTCGCGTGCCGAAAGCGTCAGAAATGCTCTCATGATCCCTGACGAGAAAACCTCAGCCGCCGTTAGTCTCTGGTCGTGCGCCGGTTTGCCGCGGGCCGTCGCATGCGGGTCCAATGGTGCTGGACGACGACGACCTGGGTGTAGACGATCCAGGCCAACATCAGCGTACACACCAGCGCCAGCACGTTGAAAACGAACAGCAGCTTCGACTTGCGAGTGTCCAGTCGGATCTGCAACGCCGCGATGTCCGTCCGCACGCCTTGAACGTCGGTCTGCACGTCGCCCAATCGGGTGTCGATGCGCTTCGTGAGTCCTTCAAGCGTAGCGACGGTCTCAGAGCTGGCGTCGCTCGTCTGCCCCACCACCAGTGCCCGCAGTGTACCCCGCAGCTGCGTCGCGTCCGCGGACAGCTCTTCGAGCCGGTTAAAGGCGTCATCCAGTGCCGCCAGGCGCGGAGCACGGTCGGCCATCATTGGCAAAGAGTTCACCATACTGACGGCGTTGGCCACGGTGCTCACCGCATTCCGCACAGGAGCCAGCACCTGCTGCATCTGCGCGATGCGTGGGGCCAGACTCGTCTCCAAGCGCTCGTTCAGCGCGTTGAGCACGGGGCTATTCGCTTGCGGTTGTGCGCCGACGGCAGCGATCGTCTCGGAGGCCTGCCGCACTTCCGTTCGGCTCATCGCGATGAGTTCGTCCACTCGCCGTACTCCGGCATCGACCACCCCGACTCCGGTCTCGGCGAAACCAAACACCTTCAGCGCGACGTCGGTGGCCTTGCGATCAACGAACCACGCGCCAAAGATGCCGAAGAGGCTCAGGCCGATGAAAAGTACGGCAAGGACAATGGCGACAACGCGAATTGTCTTCTCAAGGATTGGCATGGTCGGTTCCGATGTTCTCTCAGGCCGAGAAGCATTGAATCGTTAAGGGGTCACAGGGGTGCTAATCGCGGCGCTTGGCCAATCCCCAATACGCCAGAAACGCCGTCAATACCAGCAGGGGACTCACGACCAAAAAGAAACCGTACGGGTGTTGAGCCAGAGGAATACCACCTACGTTCATGCCAAACAAGCCCGCTACGAGGTTGATTGGCAACGCCAACACAGTTACTAACGTTAACACAAACAGTGTGCGATTGGTCTGTGCATCGACAAGCGCAGCCAGTTCTTCCTGAAGCTGTTTGACCCGCTCAACCAAAGCCGCGGTCTCGCTGATGGCGGTGGAGAACTTCTCTGCGGCTTGTTGCAGGTTCTGAAGCTCTGCTTCTGTCATCCAATCGGGAGGCCGATTAAGAAGGCGAAAGAATGCAGCCGGTTCCGGGGCCAGAACTCGTTGGAGTCGAACCAACATCCGCCGCAGAGAACCCAGTTCACTGCGACTAATGGAAATCCGCTTGGCCAGCAGTCGATCTTCCATTGGATCCACTCGCTTGGTGGACCTCCGCACAATCTCAAACAGCACACTGGCCTGATCTCGTAACAAGTACGACAGAAGTTCAATCGGCGAACGAAAGACCTGGCCCGCTTGCACCGCTTCCCTGAGTTGGTCAACCGAGCGAAATGGTCGACGGCGCGCGCTTACCAGCACGCGCGGCTTTATGCAAAGAGTGGTCGTCGCAACCGCCGATGCGTCAAACGTGAAATCCAGGAGCACATCGTGAATATGCGCCACGAGTGAGTCTCCGTCTTGCACCAGATGAGTGGAGTCTATATCGCTACGCAAGCATTCGTAGAAGGTATCAGGCAAGTTTAGATACCGCCGTAGCCAGGGCTCAGAATCCGCATGGGAAATCGAAAAATGCAACCAGAGGAATTCATCCGGTACGTGTGGACCAGGCGCAGCCACAAACTCAACCGCCTCCTCCGAAGTGATCGACCGTGGCGGCTGGTTAGGGACAAAATGATAGCCCCAGATCAGCCCATACTGGTCTGCGTCGGAAGCAGGATCGATATTTTCGCTCGTTGTTGGAGCGGCCTTAAGTTGCTGGGTTGCCTCCATTGGTGGTTAATCCTTCTGCAGTCGCTTACACATTATGTCACCGGGCCGCTGGTGCCAAACACACGGCCCGAGTGGTGTCCAGCCCAGGTGTGAATACCACGCCTGCTTGTCGAGCGTGAACAAATAAAGAGTGTGTATCCCTCGCGACCGAGCTCCGTGCTCGACGGTAGCGCAGAGCGCGGCACCAACACCCTGACGACGAAAACGTGCGCCGACAAATACGCCCCCAAGCCATGGAGTGAGATCTTCGCGCCCTTCAAGATCGTGCGCGCGAAGGGCGGCAGTTCCAAGAAGTTGGTCATTCGCATGCGCAATCCATGCGATCGGCAACTTATCTCGATTCAGGTGCGTCTGTAGTTTTTTGACTCGAGCCTCAGGCGTTCTTTCGCCAAGAATAGAATCCCACTCTTCAAACAGCCACTGCGCCAGTTGCGGGATGTATTCTGGATGCTCAATCAGATAGCTGATCCGAACTCCGCACATAGCAATTCAATATTGAGACTCACCGAGACACAGGATCGGCGACCGCTCGCGAATATTTTCGTGGACGCACACCGCGACGACGGGAAGCGTTTTGTTGCGGGGCGCAAATGAAAACCTGACGGCGTTTGTGGAATTGGAAGCGTCGATCGACCGCGCTACGGCTCACGATCCTCTGATACTACCGCCATGCTGACCCGCGGCACCAATGGGAACAAGATCGTGAATCCGACCGATGTCGCGTAGGCAAAAGCGCAAGTCGGCGTGGCCATTTCCAGCGCGAACTTCCGAGGACGTAAACGATAATGGCGGCGTCAGCGCTTCCGACGTCAGTCTCGTTAAATCCCGGGTAGGAAGCAGCGTGCCGTAATTAGCTGCTCCTGCTGTCGATCTTATTTAGGTTTCAACGGCGTTGATGAAACGCCGTTGTTAACCAACTCATCGCCTGATCGGTAACTTGACGCGGACGCGAGGCATGGCCTCCGCTGAATTCGCGGAACTCCACATGGTATCCGTTTTTCCGCAGCGAGGCCACGATGACACGACTCGTCGAGGCAATCGGCAGGACATTATCCGATACGCCGTGGGCAATATACACCAGCGGTGTTATAGCTGTGCCCGTAGGCGAGCGCTTTGCACGCCCCTGAGCCCTAACGATAAAGCTCGGTGAAAATGCGATCACGTAGCTGAATACGTCGCCGTTGGCCAGGCCAAGTGAAAGCGCGTACGACGCGCCGTCGGAAAATCCACCGATGGCGAGCCGGTTGCGATCGATCGCGCACCGGGCAAACGCTTCTTCCAAGGCGCGATTGATCGCCAAATAGTCGTAACCCCAATTTTTTGGTCGTCCGGTGCCCCAACTTGGGCCGAGCGATTCCGGCGCAAGAATAATGAAACGGCCCTTGTCCGCATAAGGCGCGTATGATGTACCCCCGTCAAACCACTCTGAAGCATAGCCACCGGCCTTGTGCAGCAAGACCAGCAACGGCAACGGCTCGGCGTGACCCGTCGGAACGTACAGCAATCCGTTTCGGCCGCTGAGTTTTTGTAAGCCAGCGCTCGCCGTTTGCGTGGATGGCTTTGCCGGAAATACGATCCTTCCGGGCTCGGCAGTGGCACCGAACGATGTCGCCACGCTCAAACAACAGATAAAGATAAGGATCGCCTCGAAACGCAATCGAAGCAGGCAATTCGTCGCCATTACGTGGAACCATAGCACACACGCTAGACATCAAGGACTCGGAGACCGGACCGTCTGCTTCGGGTAATGCGTTTGGCCCGTACTTTTTCAGGCGTTCCTACAGCTCAGCTGAATTTAGCCTGTCTTCAGATCCGTCCTCAGTTTCGAGAGAATTCTCCATCACATTCGCCACGATGTTGTCTGCCGTCCGCGCCATGTCGCCGGTGTCGATCAACTGACTGCGGACATGCATGTAGGCAAACAGAGCGCACACCGTAATGATGAGATAGAAGGCACCGGCAATGCGCGCGAGCAAACGCGGGTGGTTCGTCGTGTTCATCGGACGCTCCTTTACGAGACGCTTTGCAACTCGTCTTAGAGCAGCGGCAGCCACCATTCCAAAAATGCGACGGCCCGCGAATGTCGAAACTGCTCTCCCGAGTAGGAGTATCGGTACCAAGCGGCGCATAGGTCTAACGATCAGCGCTTCAGCCGCGCGAAGGCGCGGACGTCGCTCCCGCAACTTCCTGACGCGCCTTCGTCGGCTGCAAGCGCTTGATAGGTCGCCGCCTCGCGGATCCTCTTCGCTGGGGCGCAGAGAGCGCGCTGATGGTGACGTAGTATCCGTCCGGATCCCGGAGTGAGAACTCCCTTGTTTGAGTGTTCGGGTTCACGTGGGGCTCCTCCTCGAATCGGGCGACGAGAGCGCGTGCCCTGTTCAGGGCCTTGTCGTAGTCGTCGACGCGGAAGAACAAGAGAAGCCCATTGCCAGGTGACGCCTCATCCGGGCTCATCAAGGAGGGATGCTCGTGCGCGCCCCACTGGTGGAGGCAGAGCAACACGGTCCCATCCGTATCCAGGATCTGACCAAAGTCGTCATGGCTCGGCGGCGTCTCGGGCTGGCCGAAGAGCGACTGGTACCATTTGAAGCTGCCCGGAACGTCACTTACGCCGATGATCGTCCATGTGCGTTTCATCGCGTTTCCGCTGTCGGCGTAACGAGAATTAGACCGCATCTTGCAATCTATTTCCTGCCGTTGCGAGGGGAAAGCGATTAAAAGACTGCACGGCGCGAATTGTGCCGAATCGTTCGGCATTTAGGGGAATGGTTTGGGGTGGCACACTGACCCTGCCCCGTCAGTCCAGCCGCAGCCAGCAACTCGCCCGCGTGCCGCGGGACGGAGATCGAGCAGCGGATACGTCGTGCATTCCTGAACGCCGTTTCACCCGAAATCTGGCCTTTTCGCTGATTTGCGTCTTAACTGCTCGCTTGCTTAATCGCTCACACGCGCTTAACCAAACAGGAAGGAAACACATCAGAATAATCGCAATAGCAGTGCTGATCCTTATGACCCTCGGGATGGCGCAAGCCGAACCATGTCACTCACAGCGCAATTACATTCTGCGAAGACAGGAGGCAATGCCAGCACTGGGAACGCCAACGTTCCGGATGAACTATGGGAAGCGGAAGATCGACTACTATCGCAACGGCCTGATGTTTGAAGGCGACAACGTAGTCGGCGTCAGCAAGCGTTGAACTGGAGCGACCATGAAAAGCGCGTCTTGCAGTCACATCGGACCTTCGTCCTGCTAAAACTCGTTCAACGTGGTGGCTGAAAAGCAGAGCAAAATATTCAACGGACTGCGCAGGCCGCTTTCTGAGGCGTAACTCTTAACTTTTAGCCAAAGATCCTCAGCCGTCCCTCACGCTGGGGCGCCGCCGAGGGCGCCGGGGAGCGGTGGCGTGACGTCGGGCGCGGCGACGACTTGCTTAGGCGGTTTTTCGGCCGGCATTTTCTTGCTGGGCGGCGGCGATGCGCCTGGCGGCGGATTGATCAGACGGCCGTGCTCGGCGATCTCTTTGATTTGCGAGCCGTCCAAGGTTTCGAATTCGAGCAGCGCTTTTGCAATTACTTCCAGTTTATCGCGATTCGCCGTGAGCGTTGTCTTGGCGAGTTGATACGCGTCATCGAGAAGTTTTTTCACTTCCTGGTCGATTTGCTCGGCCGTTGCTTCGCTGTAGTCGCGCGCGCGTGAAATGTCGCGGCCGAGGAAAACGTAGTCTTCGTGATCGCCGTACTCGACCATGCCCATTTTTTCGCTCATACCCCATTCGCAAACCATCCGGCGCGCAATTGCCGTAGCCATCTTGATGTCGCCGCGCGCGCCATTGGTGATGTCGCCAAAGACGATTTCCTCCGCAACGCGTCCGCCCATACTTACAGCCAGACCGGCGAGCAACTCGTTTTTGCGATTGGTATATTTGTCTTCCTCGGGCAACCACATGGTCGATCCAAGGGACGGCCCGCGCGGGATGATCGTGACTTTGTGCAGCGGCTCGGTGTGTGGAAGAAGTTCGAGCAACAGCGCGTGACCCGCCTCGTGGTACGCGGTATTCGTTTTTTCTTTTTCGCTGAGCGCAAGACTCCGGCGCTCCTTACCCCAGCGAACTTTATCGCGCGCTTCTTCGAGTTCGGCCAGCGTGATTCCCTTTAATCCACGACGCGCCGCGAGCAATGCCGCTTCGTTGATTACGTTCGCAAGTTCGGCGCCGGAATAGCCCGGTGTGCCGCGCGCAACTACTGCGAGATCGACGCCTTCGGCAAGTTTCACTTTCTTGGCGTGGACGCGCAGGCGATCGAAACGTCCCGGTCGCAACAACGCGGGGTCGAGAACGTCAGGGCGGTTCGTAGCGGCGATGATGATCACGCCTTCCTGCGTATCGAAGCCGTCCATCTCCACGAGCAAGGCATTCAATGTTTGTTCGCGCTCGTCGTGGCCGCCGCCTACACCGTGTCCACGATGACGCCCGACGGCGTCTATTTCGTCTATGAAGATGATACACGGCGCGGATTTTTTGCCCTGCTCGAACATGTCGCGAACACGGCTTGCGCCGACGCCTACGAACATTTCAACAAAGTCCGACCCACTGATGGAAAAGAACGGAACATCCGCTTCGCCTGCAATCGCGCGCGCCAACAGCGTCTTGCCGGTGCCGGGCGGCCCGACCATCAACACGCCCTTTGGAATGCGGCCACCGAGCTTCTGAAATTTTTTCGGGTCGCGCAAAAACTCGACGAGCTCCTGCACTTCGTCCTTTGCTTCCTCGACACCTGCGACGTCGCGAAACGTGATTTTATTTTTGTCACGGGCGAGCATGCGCGCCTTCGATTTGCCGAAATTTAGCGCGCCCTTTCCGGCCATGCGGATTTGCTGGCGAAACAGGAAGTAAAGCACGAGCAAGAACAAGGCGATTGGTAGAAAGCCAACCACCGTTTGCGCCAGCATGTTGGATTCCGTCTTGATCGCGGGCTGAATGCCGGCGTCGGCAAGCTTTTTCTGCAGATCATTTGTGAAATTCAAATAGATCGTGGTTCGAAACGGCACCGGCTGAGATGGCGCCGCGCCCATTCCCTGGCGGATGTACGCGCCGCGCAGTGTTTGCGTCGGCCGGCCATCCTCTACCACCAGCTGGAGCGGATAATTTTTGTCGTTAACGATCTGTTTGTTTTCCAGCAGCTCGAGAAAACGGTTATACGGCACGTCTTCGACCGGTTGCATTCCTCCCCGGTAAAAGAGCATCGCCATCGCAATCAGACTGAACGCGATCACGATGAGAATAACGCCACGCCAATTAAAATTGGGTTCGCTGCCTCGAGATTTATTCTCCTTTTGAGAGTTCCGATCGAACTGGGGCATAAAAACTGTTAATGAAGTTAAAAATTACCATGAACAAACGGCAATGCAAAAGAGGCGAAGCTGTCGCGGGCAAGCTGGCCGCCGCCGCAGCCTTGAAGCAGATCAGAATCGTTTGTCACTAAATCATTAGTCATCCGTTCGAGCTTGGTCGTTCGGTATTTCGTCATTCGTTACACTTCTGTATTCGTGACTGCGCATTGCGCCGCTCGCCGGTTTCGGTTAAAATTCGCACCCGACCATCAACATGGCAGAGCTTATTACATCAGTCGCAGATAAGATCGATCGCGCTGTACAGCGGGTGACCCCCTTTGCTTATCGAGTGCGACGAACCGGCCGACGCTGGATGCGCCGGGCAATGCGCAAGCCTCGCAGCGTTTCCGAGGGGCCAAATCTGTTGCCCTTGTTGATCCAGGTGCTTGCGAGTTTTACCAAGGCAGACGGGGTCATACTCGAGGAGGAGATCGACTCAAGCCTTGGTTTCCTGCGTTACGACTATCCGGAAGCGGTCTATTCCGAACTGCGACAGTTGTTCCGGCAAGCGCTTTACGAGCAACAGGACCTCGCCGCCATGGCTCAAAAACTCGGCGCGCAACTGAGCACCGAACGAAAGATCATGCTGGGGGTGCAGCTGTACGACCTGATCTCGCAGGCCGGTTTGAAACAGGAACAGGTGGTCGCCTTTTATTCGTTTATGTCGCAGATGGGGATGGCCGCGCAAGCAATCGACATCGTTTATCAACTCAACGCGTCAGAGGACTCGGACCCATCGATCTATCAGCATGGCGCGTCACCCTTGGAATCGCTGTCCTTCGGTGCCAACGGCAAGGCCGATATAATATTCAAGAACCTCAGCGAAATCGATTACCTGATGGCGTTTCGTTATCACGATCTGATTTTGTTGAAAAATTACAGCGGCCAAAATGTCTCGGTGCGCGGGAGACCATTGGTGCGCGGCGGCTTCTGCCGAATTTATCCTGGCCAGCGCATTTTAGTAGGCGACCAGGTGCTCAGCTACCAGGAACTGGCGCAGTATTTCAACGCCAAGAAAAACGTTTCGCTTCCACAGATTTTCATCCGCGTGAACAAGGAGTCGGACGAAGTGGAACTGGAACGCTCGCGAACGCGTGAAAGCGCGCTGCGGGTCACCTTCGGATTGAACGTACGAGTGAAGGCGTTGCGGGATGTGAATGCCGAGCTCAACGGAGTCAGATTGAAAGCCGGCACACAAGTCGAGGCCACGCTCGAGGACAGGATTGTTTTCCATAACGACAGCGAAATGGATTTGAACGATCTGCGCCGGCGTGCTCGCGCCCTGGGCGGACGCTTCCAGCTCAAGGCCTCCAAATCGGAATATTTGGTGTCGAACGACCCGAGCCGGCTCGAAGCTGACGATATTTTGCTGTCGCCGGGCACGAGCGGCGATGTGGTACTGAAGATTTTCTGCGACTACGACCAGCGCGTGGGCGTCCTGGAGGTCATCGAAGCGGATCGGCCGATCATGGTGGGCGACGAGACCGTGCGTACGACGGCGCAGCTCAAGGACGGCGATACGATTCGAATCGATGTGGGACAGGTTTTGCGGTGCAACTTTTCGGAACGAATCATCGAGGAAGAGCGCAACATCATTCGCACCCTCGAGGTAAACGAAGTCACGCACCGTTTTGGCAAGGGCGAGATTGGCCTGGAGGGAATCTCGTTTGGCATCACGCGTGGCGAGCTTGTTTGCGTGATGGGTGCGAGCGGTTCGGGAAAGAGCACGCTGCTGCGAGTGCTTGCCGGTCAGCTGCAGCCAACCAGCGGAGATGTCATCCTCAATGGCCAGTCGCTCTATCAGAATCTCGACGTCTTGAAGCAGTACGTCAGTTATATGCCCCAGCAGGACGCCTTCGACGAACACCTCACAATCGGTGAGAACCTGATGTTTGCGGCGGCGATTCGCGCACCGCACCTCTCACGGCGCGATCGCACCCGGCGCCTCGATGCAAAACTAGTTGAGCTCGGATTGGGCGAACGGCGTGATGCGGTCGTCGGCAGCCCGGAGAGCAAAACGCTGAGCGGTGGCGAGCGGAAACGCCTCAACATTGGACTAGATATGATCGGGATCTCCGATGTTTATTTGTTTGACGAACCGACTTCCGGCCTTTCCTCAAAAGATTCCGAGCACGTCATGGAAATCATTCGAGGCCTGGCGCACAACAAAATCGTCATGGTCACGATTCACCAGCCCAGCTCGAAACTCTTTCAGATGTTTCACAAAGCGATCCTGCTCGACAAAGGCGGGCGCCTCGTCTTTTTCGGAACTCCGTCAGACATGTTGCGCTATTTTGCGGAAGCAGAACATCAACATCAGTTCGGGGCCGAATTAGGAGCATGCCCATCATGTGGAACGACCCGGCCAGAATTTATTTTTGATGTGCTGGAGACGCCACTGCGCGATTTAAGCGGAGATATCATTTACGAGGAAAACAGCCGCGGTCAGCTCGTGGCGTCGCGTCGTTATTCGCCGGAATTCTGGCGCGACAAGTACGAGGCGTTCCGACTGATTCAGGACGTCAAGCAAGTTTCCCTGCGTCAGGAGCCGGCTAAACCGTTAACGGTCGCACCCGTTCAAAAAAAGCGGCTGCCAGTCCGCTGGCACGATGAGTGGACGCAGTTTCGCACGCTGTTACGCCGTTCTTTTCTGAGCAAACTGCGCAACAGCGCCAACCTGGTCATTACGATTGGGGTTTCGCCCGTGCTCGCGCTGCTGATAGCGACCATCCTGCGCTATTCAGAGAACGGGACATATGATTTCGCTTCTGCCTATCATATCCCGACGTTTTTATTTCTCGGTCTCATCGTGGCGATGTTTCTTGGCCTGACTAACAGTGCCGACGACATCATCCGGGATCGGCCTGTGCTGCAAAGGGAGCGCAACATCAAGGTTCGATTGTCTTACTACGTCATTTCGAAAAGTCTCACGCTTGGGGTGTTTGCCCTTGTTCAGTGCGTCCTGTTTGTTCTGATCGGCAATTCCCTGCTCCAAATCCGCGGAATGTTCTGGATAGATCTTGGGATCATGTTCATGACCGCGATGAGTGGCGTGGCGCTGGGTCTGCTCGTCTCTTCGCTGGTGGCTGATCCGAAAACGGCGGCCAATATCGTTCCGCTCGTTTTGATTCCGCAGATCATCATGGGTGGTGCTCTCATCAAATACGAAGACATGAACCGGAACCTTGGTCTGCTTTACTCGCTCTCACATTGGATTTCCGAACATCCGAGCACGGACAAAACACTGAAAACCGAGAGCAAACTGCAGGTGCCATTGGTCTGCCAGTTCATCGCCATGCGCTGGTCGTACGAAGAGATGGTTGTCGCCCAGGCCAAACTAAATCCGCTCACGCGGCGGCAAGATCGGACTAATGATGAAATTCAAAAGCTCGCGCCCAAAGCGAGCACGGCAGCGCAACGCGGACGTCTCAATGACTTAAAGGACGTCCTGGCATTACTCTCCGGCCTCGAAGCGCATTCCACGACGGAGATCAATCGTTATCTAAAGCTGGTCGACCCAGTCATCGCCGGGAAACAGAAATTCGATCGGTCGCTCTTCAAGGACGCGAACGGCCCGGTCACTGCCGAGCAAATCTATGCGAACCAGAAAGTGTCCGACCTGATCTCAAAGGCTGAGATGGAACAAAACGATTATCGCCGAGGCAAAAAACCGAACGTGTTCTTCGGCCTGCAGACACGTTATTTCGGATTCAAAATTGGCGTGTTTACATTTAACACAGTGGTTCTGCTTGTATCCACACTTGGATTGCTTGTTGGGCTGCTAATTCGGACCCTTTGTTGACACCGTGCTTCAGCGCGGTGGCATCGCTGTAACGAGCTTGGAAACCGCTTTAGCGGGTTGCCTCCATTCGAGGAAACTGCTAAAGCAGTTTGGGAACTTACTTCGCGCCTGGCACCCAGCTAAAGCAGGGTGTTAATGAGAAGTTGCTCCAGCGACGTTGCCGAGGAAAATAGAGGCCACCATGAGCAAAGAAAAAAATAATACTGCGCGCCTTATCGTCGCCGCCAGCGAGACCGACCCCGAAATGCTCTACGCGACTAAGTTTTGGGCGCCTGATCCTTTCATTTTTCTCCAGCGCCGCGGCAAGCGCACGCTCGTCTTGAGCGATTTGGAAATCGATCGCGGCCGCAAACAGGCCAACGCAGATGAGTTCGTCATGTTCAGTGACGTTGAAACCGAAGTGCAGGGAAAATCAAAAAAGGCGCCGGCTTATGAAAAAGTTCTCGCCCGTTTTCTCAAGAAACGCGGCGTGAGATCCGCAATTGTTCCCGCAAATTTCCCACTTCGCTACGCGGAGGAACTTGCAGCGAACAAAATCCGTGTTCGCTCAACGAACGGAATCTTCTGGCCAGAGCGTGAAGCGAAATCTGACAACGAAGTCGAAATGATGGGACATGCCTTGCGGATCACGGAAAAAGGGCTCAAACGCGCGATCGAAGTGTTGAAACAGTCCAAACCCGCCTCCGGACAGCGATTGCGCTGGAATGGTAAAACGCTGACTTCCGAAATGCTCCGGGCTGAAATTGATTCCGCGATTTTGCGCGCGGGCGGCATTCCCAATGGCACAATTGTCGCCGGTGGCGATCAGGCTTGCGATCCACATGAGCGCGGCTTTGGACCGCTCTACGCGGATTCGTTGATTATTCTGGATGTTTTTCCACGCGACGCGAAGACCGGATATTTTGGCGATATGACACGCACCGTGCTTCGCGGGCGCGCCAGCGACGCGCAACGAAAACTTTGGGCAACGGTAAAAGCCGGACAAGCCCTCGCCTTAAAGAAAATCAGAGCCGGCGTGGACGGCATGACGATTCACAAGGCGATCCAGGAATTTTTCGCGAAGCGCGGCTTCCCGACGGAGATTCGCAAGGGCAGACGAGTGGGATTCTTTCACGGTACCGGGCACGGTCTGGGTCTGGAGATACATGAGCATCCGCGTTTGCAGAAAGTCACGCTGAAGGATCGCCAAGTGCTCACCGTTGAGCCGGGGCTTTATTATCCCGGACTCGGTGGAGTGCGCTTGGAAGATGTGGTGTTGGTTACAAAAACCGGATGCAGAATTCTGTCACGATTTCCCAAGCAGTTGGAAATTTAACCACGCATACACCCGTGGTCATCCTGAGCGCAGCGAAGGACCTCGCCTACGAAGTTTACGACGCACGCGGACCCGAGCGTGATCCATTCACCCTGTGCGAGGTTCCTCGCTTCGCTCGGAATGATAGTTCTGGCAAATGAACGCGCAACGCTTCTCGGCGTCTAATTTCCCTGCGGCAAAGTGACAAGTTCCTTTGACGCGTTAAATTTAATTCGACATGTATTATCCGTACGGTTTCGGTCTCGGATCTCACTGGCTGCTCTACATCGGCGTGCCATTGATCCTGGGAATTTGGGCGCAGATTCGGGTGACTAGCGCGTTCCGAAAATGGGGCGAGGTGCGGGCGAGCTCGAACATCACCGGTGCGGAGTGCGCGCAGGAAATTCTGCGGGCGGCCCAAATACAGGATGTGGAAGTTGTAGAGACGAACAATTTTCTTGGAGACCATTATGATCCGAGAGACAAGAAACTGCACCTGTCGAGCAATGTTTATCATACTCCATCAGTAGCGGCGCTAGGCATCGCCGCGCATGAGACCGGTCACGCCATTCAGCACGCCAGGGCTTACGCGCCGCTGAAAGCACGAATGGCCATTGTGCCCGTTACGATGATCGCGTCGCAACTGTTGCCGTTCATCATTATCGGCGGCCTTTTCTTTGGGATCACTGGTCTGATTACGCTTGGGATTTACTGCTATTTAGTCCTGGTGGTTTTCCAATTGATTACGTTACCGGTGGAATTCGATGCTTCACGCCGCGCGAAAATAATTTTGCGTGAAATGGGAATCGTACAGCCGGGACAGGAAGCTGCCGGTGTGAACAGAGTCTTGAACGCAGCCGCGCTCACTTACGTGGCGGCATTTATCGCTGCATTGGGCAACTTGCTGTGGTTAATGTCGCTCCGCGATCGGCGGTGATCGACCGCATCGTTTCGAAAAGATGAATTCCTCAGTCGCATTACCTGCTCGCCGGATCTCTGATTTGTTGTCGTCCGGTCTCGAAGCTCGTGCTAAATCTAAGCGCGACGCGATGGACCAGCCAAGAACCGACCCGGATCAGGAGTTGGTCAAGCGCACGCAGGCGGGCGATGCGGGCGCTTTCGACGAGCTAGTCATCAAATACACGCCGCGTCTCTACGGTCTCGTCTATAACATGACCTCGAATCATGAGGATACGAACGACCTTTTGCAGGACATTTTCGCCAAAGCCTACAAAGCGATTCGCGGGTTCCGCGGCAAATCGTCCTTTTACACCTGGATTCATTCTATCGCGGTAAATATGTCACTCAATTTTCTCAAGAAGCGCGGCCGCCGGTTTCAATTGAGTCTGGATGATGTGGACGCGAGCATTCAAAACGACAAGGAATTCCTGGAACTGACGGCGACGAGTAGTCCGGTGCGCGAAGCGGACCTCTCCGAGCTGCAGCGAAGATTGAACGAGGCCATGATGAAATTGTCTGATGAACACAGAGCCGTGGTGACCATGTTCCATATTCAGGGGATGCCCCACGCGGAGATCAGTAAAATCTTGCGTGTTTCGGAAGGAACAGTACGTTCCAGGCTCTTCTACGCGAATCGACAGTTGCAAAATTACCTGGACGAATTTCGGAAAAATCCTGTTTCTTAATCCGCTCTGAAAATGGACGAATTCAACGATAGCGAAATCGCGAGGCTGCTTCGGTTGAAGCGCTACGAGCAACCGCCGCCTGGATATTTTGAGAATTTCCTGCACGAATTTCATCGCCGGCAGCGCGATGAATTGGTCCGCCAGCCGCTTTGGCGAATTTGCCTGGAACGCGCTCACAACTTCGTGTGGCAGCTGAATGTGGGTTCTTTGACGTCGTATCCTGCTGCCGTAACGGCGGTCCTGCTTTGTGCCGCGATAATTTCAATAAAGATTTATCAGCAACCCGAGACGGCTCGCGTCGCTCTCCAGAGTCCGCCAGCCATATCGGTGCCGGCGAGTGCCGAAGGAGAATGGAACCTTGCGTCTCCGGTCGCCACCCAGATTCTCAGGACGCAGCCGGTTCGCAGTTTTCATGAAAGCGCCCAGACTCACCGAGCCTCCCCCCCGCGTTACGTGCTCGATAGCGTCCCCGTGAGTTATGAGCCCACTTTCAGATTCTAAACGCAGCATAGTTGCACTCGCCCTGATCTTCTGCTCAGGCGGGAGTTTTCTCTTTGGGCAGGAGAAGTCTGCTACGGCAACTACCGATCAGACGAAAGAGCTCCTTGAGCGTGCTATTGCGCAGGCGGAGTCGACTGCGGCAATCAGCCATCAGCTCAAAGATGTCTTTCAGCGCGCCGCCAAAGCGGTGGTGAAGATCCATGGCGTCGACGAACACAGCGAAATTTGCGGCACCGGATTTTTCATTGACCCGACCGGCACGCTGTACACCGCGTACACGGTTGGAGGCGAAGCGGGAAATTTCACAATCGAATTCGGCGGTAAAAAATATCCGGCGCGCCAGCTTTTAGCGGACATCCGCAGCGGGACAGCGATGCTAAAAATAGATGCGGCCACGCCGGCCCTGCCCATCGGCAAATCTGAAGAACTGGGAGTCGCGACCCCCGTCGTGGCGATCGGTTATCCTTTGGATTTGCCGGAAACGCCCAACTGCGGAATGGTCGCAGGATTCGATCGGAAATATCTGGGCCGTTATTTTTCTACCACCCACTTGCGTGTGAACCTGCCGACACAACGCGGAGAAGCCGGGGCGCCGCTCTTGAACATGAAAGGCGAGGTCGTTGGCATCGTCGTCAGCAGACTCGAGAATAACTCGGCGTGTTATGCGGTGCCGGTCGAAGCGGCGGAAAAAATTCGCAGCGATTTTGTTCGTTTCGGTGAAGCCAAACACGGCTGGGTCGGAATCAATGTTTCGGAGGCCGCTCAACCGGTGGAAGGTTCCCGCGCGGAAATGACCCAGATCATGGATGACACTCCGGCTGCCCGTTCCGGGATCAAGCCCGGGGACATTCTCCTACAAGTTGGCCGCAAAAAAGTGACCCAACCAGAAGATGTGCTGGATGCTTCGTTCTTCATTACTGCCGGGGACACCGTCCCGATCACTGTGATGCGCGGCGATCAAAAACTGACTTTCCACGTGCAGGCCGCTCTTCATCCAGCCAGTCGGACTGGAGTGTTGGTTGCCTCTCCGGGAACGCCTGCGTTGAATCAGGCAATTCCGCTCTCGCTAGGCTCAGAGGCGCCACGAACGCCGTAGCAAGAAGTAGTTCCTGGACTGAGTTGATAGTCTCCTCTGCAGTGCATCTGCGGTAATGAATGGAGCGTTTCTAACGTCAGAGCATTTTGCGGAACGCGGCTTCATCGAGAACTCGGATGCCGAGTTCTTTCGCCCTGTCGAATTTGCTGCCCGGTTCGGAGCCTGCGAGGACGTAATCCGTTTTCTTGCTCACGCTGCCGGTGACACGCCCGCCGAGCGCTTCGATTTTTTCCGTGGCTTCTTCG
This sequence comes from Verrucomicrobiota bacterium, assembly GCA_003218475.1. Lineage (GTDB taxonomy): Bacteria > Verrucomicrobiota > Verrucomicrobiia > Chthoniobacterales > UBA10450 > Udaeobacter. Next base: position 17,697 of record QHNR01000051.1, read on the forward strand.
CGCGTCATAGAAGGTAGCGTCCCGGTCAAAACGAATGTTTTTCCGGCCATCGGCAATTCGGCTGCTTTCTTTGCTGAAACTTTTTCGCTCTTTGGGTGAATTCCTAGCTGGTTTAATCGGCGCAGAATTCTTTTGCCGCCCGTCGACGCGAAGAAGTCGAGGACGCTCTGTGCGACTACCGGCCCCACTTCGGTGACAATGCCGCCCTTTCCCATCTTGCTCTTGGATGGTTTGGCAAAACCGGCTTTGATTAATCGTTCGGCGATTTCGTTAGATGATTCTCCGCCCTCCCGCTTTTCGTGATACTCCAACACGCCACGCAACAATTCTGAATGCGCCACGTGATCGATCGTGTTGTGAAATCGGGCCAGCTCCATTGCAGTTGTTTTTCCAACGTCGGGAATAGCCAGAGCAAAAAGCCAGCGCGACAGCGGCAAAGTCCGAGCGCGCCCGATCGCGTTGGTTGCCTTGGTCGCGTTCTTTTCGCCGAAAAGCCGCGGCGCTTCTTCGGTGCCCAGATTTAATTTGGCGAGCTGTTCGGTCTTTAGCTCAAAAAGATCGAGCGGCTCACGCACCAAGCCCCGCTCGACTAGTTTGTCTGCTACGATTCCGCCCACAGTTTCGATGTCGAGCGCGCCGCGTGCTGCGAAAAATTCCACGCGCCGCGTCGTCTGCGCCGGGCACTGAAGATTTTCACAGCGCCACGCGACGAATTGGGGGTCACGCTGGATGGGACTGCCGCACACGGGACACTTGCCATGGACGTGCGCCGCAAAATCGAACGGCTTTGCATCGCGCGGACGCTTCGATTTCACAACTTCAACCACCGCGGGAATTACTTCGCCCGCTTTTTCGATCACGACCGTGTCGCCGATTCGGATATCTTTGCGTTTGATTTCGTCTTCGTTGTGCAAGGTTGCGCGACCAACCGTGCTTCCGCTCACGAACACGGGCTCTAGCACCGCTACTGGCGTGAGAATTCCAGTGCGCCCAACCTGAATTACGATGTTCTTGAGACGCGTCTCAACGCGTTCTGCTGCGTATTTGTAAGCGATAGCCCAACGCGGTGATTTCGCGGTAAAGCCGAGCCGTTCTCGCTGTGCGAATGAATTCACCTTCACTACCGCGCCGTCCGTTTGATAAACGAACTTATGACGGATGCAGTCCAGTTCGTGAATGGCATCCAAAATTTCCTCGACAGAATTGGCCACCCACCACCGCTCGGTGACTGGCAAACCCAGTTTCTTGAGCAGCGGAAAGATTTCGGAGTGAAGATCGACATCCACTCCTTCAATTGCTCCGGTTCCGTAAAGCACAATGCCGAGCGGGCGTTTAGCCACGATCGCTGGGTCGAGTTGCTTGAGCGAGCCGGCCGCGGCGTTGCGGGGGTTTGCAAACTGTGGCAGCCCTTCCTTCTTGCGTTCCTCGTTTAGTTCTTCGAAGCCTTTTCGGTCCATGTAAACTTCGCCGCGCACTTCCAGAAGTTTCGGCGCAGCACCGCGGAGCCGCTCCGGCACCGAGCGGATAGTCCGGATGTTCTGCGTAATATTGTCGCCCACGTTTCCGTCTCCGCGCGTCGCCGCCTGGCGGAGCCTGCCGTTCTCGTAAACGAGCGAAACCGCGACGCCGTCCACTTTTGGCTCGATCACTACCGGGATGTTTTCATTCGGTAAGAGTCGCTGGATGCGAGTGTAAAAATTTTTCACTTCCTCTTCCGAGTAGGTGTTATCGAGGCTGAGCATCGGGATGAGATGCGAGACCTGCTCGAAGGCCTTGAGCGGCTTTCCGCCCACACGCTGAGTGGGGGAGTCCGGCGTAACAAGATCAGGGAATTGCGTCTCCAGAGCGACCAGTTCCTTGTAAAGCCGGTCGTACTCGCGATCGCTAATTATCGGTGCAGCTTCGTCGTAATAGAGACGGTCGTGCTTCCGGATCTCGTCTCGCAGCTCCTCGAGACGCTTTGCGGCTTGCTTCTCATCCATGCCCATGCTGCACGATACCGGCAGACGAAATTCTCGGCAAAGATGGAACGTGTCGTCCTCAACACGTTGCTAGCATCTTCGGAAAAACCGATCCACCTTTCAATTTTCCGCAAAAACAGCTAAGCATTTACGAAGTGATGAAACCCGGCGAATGCATCCTCGGGGTCGAAGGCGGCGGCACGAAAACCGGCTGGGTACTCGTGGAAACTGTGGCCGCAGTGGATGCAGTGAACTGGGAATTTCACGTCATCAACCAAGGAAAACTGCCCCCATCAAATTTTCGCCTCACGACGCCCGAGCGTCTCCGCGTAATTTTTGCAGAGCTGCCAAAGCAAATTGATCGCGCCGGAGTTTTCCTTGCCGGTTGCGCCACAGAGGAAGATCGCCGTTCGCTCAAGCAAATCTGTCTCGAGATATGGCCAAATGCTAAAATCATTACGGGCAGCGACCGCGACTCCGGCCTCGCAGGAGCGCTCGATCATGGAGACGGAATTGTCGTCAACGCTGGAAGCGGTTCATCGGTCACGGGACGCCGAGGTGAGCGAATCGAAAGAGCCGGCGGGTGGGGACACATCCTGGGCGACGCTGGCGGCGGTTATTTTCTTTCCATTCAGGCGCTTCGTCTGATCTTGCGCGAGCACGATTTGCATCGCGGTGAGATCAGCTTCGCCGCAAAAATCCTGCACGCGCTGTCCTTAAACAACCTGGATGAACTCGTGCGCTGGGTGCAAACGGCGGACAAAATGGACATCGCGATGCTCGCCCCGGTGGTGTTTGAAGCCGCGAATGAGGGTGATGCGCGCATGATGGAGATCATTGAAGAAGGCGCGCGTGTCCTCTGCGAATACACCGAGGCCGTCGCATCGGGTCTGCATTTGCTAGCGCCAAAGGTCGCACTGATTGGCGGCCTGTTTTACCGTGACTCGATTTATACGCATGCGTTTCGGCGAAGACTAAAAAAGAACCTGCCTGATGCTCGCGTGGCAGTCGCGGAACGCGCACCTGAGCTTGGGGCGGCATGGCTCGCATCCGAGCTCTGTGATCACACCGCAGTTCATCCCAAGCTATCGGAGACCGAAATCGACGGTTTGGCTGCCGCTTTAACCGAGCAACGCAACCCTCGCTCGGAAAATCTGGAAAAAATGAGCGGACGAGAGTTGGTCCAAGTTTTTGTCGAGGAAGAGCAGTTCGTCCAGGCGGCATTGCGCGCGGCGGCTGCCGAGCTGACCAGGGCCGTTGAAATCGTGGCCGAATCGCTGCGAAATGGCGGCCGGTTGTTTTATGTTGGTGCCGGGAGCAGCGGGCGCATTGGCGTTCTTGATGCGAGCGAAATCCCACCGACGTTTGGCGCGCCACGTGAGCTTGTTCAGGGAGTAATCGCGGGCGGGATGACTGCGCTGTCTCGCAGTGCGGAGGGGGCGGAAGACGACGAAACTGCCGGCGCATTGGCCATGGATGAGCGGCGAATAAAGAATCCCGATGTTGTCATCGGGATTTCGGCCAGCGGCAGAACGCCATTCGTGCTCGGCGCGCTTGCGCGCGCAAAGCAGTCAAGCGCAAAGACGATTTTGCTCACGTGTAATCCAACTACAGCCGGTGGCGCTGACGCCCGCCAGCCGCGATCCCCGATCGCGGCTACAGTTCTCGATCTGGTGATCACGCTCCCAGTTGGGCCGGAAATTCTTACCGGATCAACAAGGTTGAAAGCCGGTACCGCGACAAAGGTTGCGCTCAACATCATTAGTACCGGCGCTATGATTGCGCTTGGTAAAGTGCGCGGCAATTTGATGGTGGATCTGCATACCACTAGCGCGAAGCTGCGCGATCGCGCCGTGCGCGTGGTGGCTAAGCTGACCCAATGCGATTACAGTTCCGCACGCGAAAAACTCGAAGCGAACGAGTGGAATCTTCGTAGAATCATAGGCGGAATGGACAAAAAATAGGCGTCATGATTTTCGCATTGCGATGGGTCTCCGCAGTGTCGAACGCCGTGGCGAATGTTTCTTCGCTCGACAATTAGCGCCGAAAGCGTCGCAGAAAATTTAAACTTCGATAAGCGCAAGAGAACTGCCTCGCGCGAAGGTAGGTATGACTTAACCGAAAGGAAACCTTTATGCTGTGGACAATATTTGTAATCTTGCTGGTGCTCTGGCTCCTTGGACTCGTCAGCTCCTATACCCTGGGCGGATTCATTCACATCCTGCTCGTCATTGCGATTGTGGTACTGATCCTTCAGTTGATCTCAGGCCGGCGGCCACTGTAAGCTCGCATTAATGAAACCAGCCGGCATTGTCGGCATCATTCTGATCGTTGTCGGCCTCATAGGCTTTGCTTGGGGCGGTTTGGGTTGGACGACGCAAAAGAAAGACGCCCAGCTGGGCCCACTTGAGATCACGCACAAGGAGAGTCACGGGATCGCTTTTCCGCCGATCGCGAGTGGGATCTGTCTCGTCGGCGGAATAATCCTGGTAGTATTCGGCAGCCAAAAAAGCTAGCCACCCGCCTTTAGCACGGCAAAAGTTTTCGTGCCTTTGCGGTCGAGATACAGGAGCACGCCGCGCTTAGGATCGGCCTTGTTGAGCGCATCGCGGAATGATTGTACGTTCGTCACCGGTTTGCCGTCCACTTCGGTAATGACGTCTTCGCGCTGGATGTCCTGCGCCGCAGCAATGCTATTGTCCTCCACATCCGTTACAATCACTCCTTTTTCAGTCGGAAGCTTCAAGCGTTTCGCAACCTCCTCCGTCAATTCCTGCACTTGCAATCCAAACTTGCCGACATTTTCCTGTGACGGTTGCCGCGGCTGGGTCGGCAAAGTATTTGACGCTCGCGCGATCTCGCTAGGTAATTCGCCAAGTTTGATAGGGACTTTGATCGTTTGGCCTTTGCGCCAAACGGCAAGTTGGACATTTTGGCCGATTTTCTTTTTCAGGATCTCGTGCTGAAGCTGTGAGTCTGTTTCGATCGGTGTTCCGTCTATCTGGGTGATTACGTCGAACGGCTTCAAGTCGCTTTTGGACGCAGGCGCATCAGCTTCGATCGTGCGCACCACCACTCCTTTATCGGCGCCCTTAAACAAATCCCGAATCGTTGGATCGTCACCGAGCGTTTCGATCCGAATGCCCAGCCACGGACGCATGATTTTATGGCCGGCGACCAATTCGGCGCCGATTTCTTTCGCCATGTTGATTGGAATTGCAAACCCCAGTCCCCGGTTCATGCCATTGATCAGCGTGTTCATCCCAATCACCTTGCCATCGATGTCGCACAGCGGTCCGCCGCTGTTACCCGGGTTAATTGAGGCATCGGTCTGCAGATAATCTGAGATCGAATAGCCGCCTGTCTGAAACAATTTGCTCCGGCTTTTGCCGCTGATTACTCCATAGGTAAACGTGTAGTCGAGCTTGAATGGTGCGCCGATTGCAAACGCAAATTGCCCAACCCGCACACCATCGCTGTCCCCAAGCTGGACTACTGGCAGATCTTTCGCGTCGATTTTAATGACGGCGATATCGGTTTTCTCGTCCGTACCCACCACCGTCGCTGAAAAATTCCGCCCGTCTCTTAGCTTGACGTCGATTTTATCTGCGCCTTCTACCACGTGAAAGTTTGTGAAAATGTAGCCATTGGGCCGCACGATAAAACCAGAGCCTTCGCTTTGGACCGGACGCGGCCCGCCGGGATTTCGGCGTGGATTGTTTTCATCGGGCGGCCCCTGAAAGAACAGGTCGTCGAGCGGCGAGGTCTCGCTCAGGTCGTTCTTCTTGGAAACCTCAATAATGACCACGCTCGGCGCGACAGTTTCGAAGACTTTGGCGAAAGCGTCGTTTAATTGGTGAACGACGTCCTTGCCAGCTTCCGCCCGGAAATCATCCGGCGGAACAGTGGAATTCGGGGCGACCTCAGGTTGCGCCGCAAACGATGTACTCAGTGCAACGCACAGGGTAAAAATGGACAAACGCATGGGCTGGAATTTGGACAGCAGGGAACATGCAACGTTCAACTGGCTGCGTCCAATCCCGGCTTACTCGAAGTCGGGCTCGCGCTTCCGTCGGAGTTATACGACATTTGTTGACGAAGCTCGTATAATTCCCAGTCCAACCCTGCATATGCACGCGTTCAAGAGGCGAGTCATCTTCCCGGCAGGCGTTACAATTTTGATTTTGGTCCTTTTGTGGGCAATGGCCATTGGGCCGGAACCTCCTGCGCGCGTCACAATCTCGCCGGAAGAACTCGTGCGGGCTGTCACGATTCAGCGCGATTCCCTTATCGACTTGTGCCTGATCGAGCGCGTCGACCCAAACGGGCGTGATGCGCAGGGGCGCACGCCGCTGCTGATCGCCACGTCTCAGCAAAATTGGAAAACGGCTCAACGACTGCTTGACGTCGGGGCGCTGGTCGATGTTGCCGATAAGAATGGCTTTACGCCGCTGATGGCAGCAGCGATGCACGGAAACCCAGCAAAGTTCAGACTGCTTCTGGAGCGTTCAACGAAGCTTCGCCCCGAAGTTCCGTGCGCGGACGGGCAAGACCTTTTGGGCTTTGCTCTCGACGGCGGCGATCAGGAGATCATCAACACTGTGATGGAGCGCTTACCACCAGCGCCGCAGTGGACAAGCAGTACGCGACGTGCTCTGACCGCAGCCCTCCAAGCCGGGAAAAAGGAGCAAATCCGATTGCTTCTTGGAAAACATTCAGCGCCTCCGACACCTGAGGGGAAGAAGGTGCCGTTTCTTGCCTACTCCATTGCGGGAAACAACTCCTCTCTTTTCAGCACGCTTTTGGCTTGTGGAGCCGACCCTAACACGGTTCTGCCCTCTCAATCTGACAAGGATTTTCTGGCTATGCTCTCGTCGAAAGGGCTTCGCAGCTACGTGGAAGAAGACAGGAACATCACCGTCGCGATGCTTGCCGCCGGGCTTGGACAGGATGACTACCTGCGCGGTCTGATCGACGCAGGTGCCAACCGGAGCCGATTGACGAGTCGAAACAAAATGTCGGCGTTGGATATTGCCGCTGAAACGGGCCACTGGCGTGCTGCACAAATTCTTCTTGGCGGCGGACCATCGCCGGATCGCTTGCGCCTCGAAATTTCTCTCGGATTGCAACGCGTCGCTCTCTTTAAGAACGGCGTGCCGGTGTATCGCACGCAATGCTCGACTGGGCGACCGGGTTATTCGACGAAAAGGGGCGAATTTGTGATCACCAACAAGGAACGAAATCATCGTTCCACGATCTACCACGTAGACATGCCGTATTTCATGCGCCTGAGCTGTCTTGATTTTGGAATGCACGCGGGCTACGTGCCGAATCATCCGGCATCCCACGGCTGCATTCGTTTGCCAGAAGACGCTGCTCGCAAATTCTTCTCGGAAATTCCGGTCGGCACACTTGTGACCGTGCAATAAGGCGACAGGCAATTGCCTGGTCAAATTCCGACGTCGCGGAAAGGCATCTATGATTTCCTTGAATCCAAACTGTGCCTTGCGGCATCTTAATGGAAATCGATGGAAGCAGACGAGCAGCCTTTCTCTCCCGTGACCAACCAGGCTTCTGTCGCCACGAAAATTTCGAGCGCCACTTTGGCGGGACTACTCGTCTCGCTCTTCGCGATGGTCGCAATTCGCTATGCGTTCGCGTTTTTTGTACCCGAGATCACGTTTGCCTCGGCAATTTTGAAGGAAACGCTGATCTGGGCGAGCGCAGCCGTTCTCCTGGTTATTATCCGTCGCGGCGAACATTTATCGTTCAGGTCAATCGGCCTCGGCACATGTCGCTGGTGGAAATCGATTGCCTGGGGATTGGTGATCGCGATCGTATCGGCGGGAGTCGTCGGCGGCCTGGCTTATCTCACGGGGTACGGACACGGACCGGGGTCCGCCGCGTTCGAGAAGCTGCCGCTCTGGTTGATTACAGTGATCGTTTTGCGCGCTGGAGTGGTAGAAGAATTATTTTACCGCGGTTACGCCATCGAACGCCTGCGGATGATTGGTCTCGGACCTTTTTGGTCCGTCACAATTCCGCTGGTGATTTTTTCGCTTGGCCATTGGTCCGGAGGCGCTGCAAATATTCTAATCGCGTTCGCGGCGGGCATAATCCTGACCGGATTTTATTTGTGGCGTCGCGATCTCGTGGCCAACATGATCGGCCACGGCTTGGTGGATTTTGTTGCTAACGTTGTGCCAAGACTTTTTTCCTGAACGCGGCAGATTACAAGGATGCCGGGCCGCGGTCGGTGATAGCATATGAAGCCTTTAATCTTGTTCGCGCCCGGAGCCGGCGCAACTTCGTCGCATCCCTGGATGCAAAATTGGAAAGTTCGTTTGTCCGAAATCGGTGACGTTGAGACTTTCGATTATGACTATATGCGTGAGGGCCGGAAACGCCCCGATCCTTTGCCAAAACTGATCGTGGCACATCGAAAAGCACTGAGCCAGGCGCGGGAACGACTTCTGGCCGGATCGACCATCTTGATTGGCAAGAGCATGGGTGGCCGCATCGGCTGTCTTGTGTCGCTCGAAGAAAAAGTGGACGCGCTAGTTTGTCTCGGATATCCGCTTTGCGCGATGGGTGATCGCGCAAAACTTCGGGACGAAGTTTTGCGAGCGCTGAATACGCCAATCCTGTTCGTGCAAGGCACCCGCGATCCGCTTTGTCCCTTGGATCTCCTTGAGCAGGTGCGCGCAGAAATGAAGGCATCCAACTTTTTGCACATCGTCGAAGGCGGGGACCATTCATTGCGGGTCCCAAAGCGCCAGCTCGAGCTAAAGAGCGAAACGCAGGAAGACGTGGATCGGAAAATTCTCGAAACCATCGCTCAGTTTGTTGACCAATTGCCAATGTCCGCAGATTAGATCAAGATGAGCGGAAAGAGGACGAAGATGCGGCAGCGGAAGCCGAGTCACGTTTCGATCCGCTCTGGTCAGGTCGAATTCGTCAAAGTCGGGACCGATGCCTGGCGGTGGCGCGATGTCTATCGTTGGCTCCTCGGTTTAAGGTGGCCGCAGTTTGCAGCGTTTGTCGCCAGTCTTTACGTCGGGCTAAATCTTTTTTTCGACGCGCTTTACAGTCTCCAGCAAGACAGCATCGCCGGCAGCACCGGTGGGCATTGGTTCTTTGATTACTTCTTTTTCAGCGTGCAAACGTTGGCCACGGTTGGCTATGGCCACATGTATCCGCAGACGCTTTACGGTCACATCGTCAGCACCGTCGAAATCATGACCGGGATATTTTTACTCGCGGCTATGACCGGCCTCATTTTCGTGCGATTTTCTCGCCCGATCGCGCGCGTTGTTTTCAGCAATTCCCTGGTCATTGCGCCGTTGAATGGGAAGCCGACACTCATGGTGCGAATTGGCAACGAAAATCAGCACAGCATGGTCGAGGCCGAGTTCCGGATCATGTTCTCGCGTGATGAACCGTTGCTCGAAGGCGGCGACTTCCGCTACTTCTATGTTCTCAAACTCCATTTCGATCGGCTGACGGTTTTTCCCGCGGCGCTGACTCTGCGGCATACAATCGATGACAAGAGTCCGCTTTTTGGCGCGACTGTTGAATCTCTCGAAGCCAGCCGTGCGCTGTTTCTGGTATCAGTGGTTGGAATCGACCCGGTTCTCGCAGCGTCGGTTCAAACGCAAAAGGATTACAGTTGGCGCGATGTACGGTTCGGCGAACGTTTCGTCGAAATTTATACCGAGCATGGCGGGGGACGGCTCACCGTCGATTACGGGCGTCTTCACGAGACCGAGCCGGCTTCATAGACCTTGTCGCGGCGGGCGGCTTTCTAGTCTGGGCTTTGCTGCGGCGCGAGGACCATCCGCACAAACTGGGACATGGCGGCAATGAGCTGAACCCCGATAGCGGCGAAAACGCATTAAGCAGGGCTCCGTTGTAAAGTTGCAACAGCGTCGCTGCAATCCCGACGGCTCCTGTCAGATAAAAGATGGAGCGGCTCGCGCCCGCGCGGTGCAACTCTTGCAGATCAAACCGGCGAAAAACTTTCACTATCCCTCTGCCGAACAGCAAAAGAATTACGAATGCGGCGCCGCTGCACCAACGCCAGATGTCTGCCGGGACGGGCCTGATAGTCAGGAACAGCAGCCCAATCATGCAAAGAGCGAGTGGGAGAATTGAGTTGGTTAGAAGTTGCCTGAGCCGAAATTTGTTGATCGGCGACAATTCGTGAATCGATTCGCGTCGAAAAATGACCACGACGCTGGCAAAACCCGCCAGCGTAACGGCGATTTGCGCCGCAGTGCTTAGGGCTTCACCCGGTTCCATGAACTATCACTTCAATATTCGGTACCGAATTGCGGAAGAACTATTTTGCAGATTATCTTTCGAGTTCAACCAACGAAAGGAACAACAAACTATGGCAACCTATGTCTGTCTGATTCAGTTTACGGACCAGGGTATTCGTAACATCAAGGACACAGTGAAACGAGGCGACGCCGCGATGGCGGAGGCGGAGAAAATGGGCATGAAGATCGCGGACGAATTCTGGACGATGGGCGCTTACGCTGTTGTGGTGCTCGAAGCGCCCAATGATGAGACGATGAGCCCGTTCATTCTCAAGATCGGCTCACTCGGCAACGTCAAGGGCCAGACCCTGCGCGCTTTCCGTCGGAACGAAATGGAAGACCTTCTAGCGAAAATAAAATAGCTGTCGTTAAGGGCCGTTGGCGCACCGGTTCGGTCACAGAGATCCCTGGCTAGAAAGCCTGCGTTGCTTTCGCCTTGAACATCCGGGGGTTGGAGCTAGTACGCCTGCCCTGGAGGCAGAGCTGATGGAACCAGAACGACGCGATTCGAGTCCTGCCATACTGCCGTGAACACGTATGTGCGCCCTGGCTGAACATTCAGCACAGTCGATGTCGGTTGGTAGAAGTAATTGTTTGGAACGGCTGAGACTGTCAATACATGACGTCCCGATGGGATAGAATGATCATAGCGGCGGCCTTGTACCACGTTCGCGACGGTTCTTCCATCGATCTGAAGATGGAGAGACAAATTCCATCCAAAGTTCGGAACCCTCAAAACAATCAGACGCGCGCCCGGCTGAGCGGCGGCAGTTCCCGCCGAGATTATGCAAACGAAAACAAGAATCAGAAAGAGTCTGGCGGCGGAGGTGTATCCCGGCTTCACGGCCTCATGCTATGGGCGCCGCCCGTTTTTGGATAGCGCGGCGTTCATCGACTTCTGGAGTTCGCTTAGTAGATTGTCCTGACGCTGGAAGGCCTACCCGGCCAGCCATTTTGCCACAGCTCCCCGGGGGTCAACCACGCCCCTGATGGGCGGAGAAAAACGAAATTCGAATCCCACATCGCAGTAAACGCATAAGTCCATCCCGGCTGGACGTCCACTATTGTCGAAGTGGGTCCGGAATACCCCGTGTATGGTACCTTGGACACGGTTAAGACATGTCGCCCGGCTGGCACCCAGCCGTGGTAATGGTGGCCCTGTACAATGTTCGTGACAGGCGTGCCATCGATCTGGAGATGGAAACCTAAGTTCCATCCAAAGTTCGGAGACCTGGAAATGACCAGACGCCCAAGCGGTTGAGCGCCGGCGGTTCCAATCGAAACCGCGCAAACACAAACCACGATGAGGAAGATTCTGCTGATGTAGCGAGTTAACGTCGTCATAGGTTAATTGTAGCACGAATTCTCCTCATGTCGTAGATGACAATGAGCTGTTCATTTATACTGTTGGGGCGCTGTTCTTTGCTCCGAAAGGCACACGTCACGGTCCGCACATCGTGTGCACAGAAGTGATCAGCCTCACAATTTTTGATGGACCGCTCACCGTCGAGTGAGCTCGTTGCCGACTACAAACAATTCCAGTTGGCTGAGGTCGAAACTGCGTGTATTTCTTCAAGCATGAAGATCTTCGCCGCCCGATGTTTGATTGCCGTGGTTGTTCTGGCTGCCGCAAGCTCCGCGTTTGCCAATCCTTTCAAGACCAAAATTATCACCGGCACGACTTCGGCTTTGGTAATCACCGTGCCCGATGATCACTTTCTTAAGATCACGAATTTTACTCAGCAAGGAGGAACTGATCGCGGCGTCGTTAGCGTAACGCTCACCGGTGATGAAAATAGTGGAACAGCCAATGTTCTCACCGCGACACGGATTGATCTCAGCACTGGAACCAATTCGCAAAATGCCCCGGAAATCATTAATCGAGTGATAATAGCGGGTCCGGCTCAAGTGACGGTTGCACCAGTAACCGGTGCGACGCTCTTTATCACATATAGAAAAGAATCCAACGAAGGCGGTGGCGGCTCAAACAATATTGTGTTCATCAGCCCCACGCCTGGTGCTACGGCTACGGCTACACCGAGCTTCTCTCCTTTCCCGACAATAACGCCTTAAGCTTTTGCCCCTGATTTTCAGCCCCGGTGCTCACCTAGCCAGCAATGGCGTCAATCGCTTTCCATTCGGCTGGAGTTAACTTCAGCTTTGCGGCAGCGACGTTTTGTTCCAAGTGCGCCAAAGACGCGGTTCCCGGGATCGGCAGCAGCACAGGCGATCGCTCCAAGAGCCACGCCAGCGCGACTTGAACAACGCTCACTGCGTGGGCCTTTGCCGCGACATTCAGCGGGTTGTCAGATTTCAAACCTCCGCCTCCTCCGATTGGAAACCATGGCAGAAAACCAAGATTCTTTTTCTCGCAATAGACCAGAACGTCTTCCGATTTGCGATCCTCAATGTTGTACCGGTTCTGCACACTCACGATCGGGACAATCTTCTGTGCCCGGGAGATTTCATCCGGGTCCACGTTGGAAAGTCCAACGTGCCGAATGCTTCCGGCATCCTGCATTTGCTTAAGCGCGCCCACCGATTCCTCAATGGGGACTTTGGTGTCGACCGTGTGCAATTGATACAAATCGATTCGCTCGAGCCGTAGCCGCTTGAGACTCCCTTCGACAGCTTGTTTTAGATGTTCCGGTCGTCCGTTTGGCACCCACTGGCCGGGCCCCGGGCGAGTCAGGCCGCCTTTGGTCGCTATTACGAGACCTTTTGGATAGGGATATAGCGCCTCTGCGATAAGCAGTTCGCTCGTTTCCGGCCCGTACGCATCCGCTGTGTCGATCAAATTCACACCGAGCTCGACCGCGCGTCTGAGAACTTTGAGCGCGTTCTGGCGATCGGGTGGCCAACCCCAAATGCCTTCGCCGGTGATACGCATCGCACCAAAACCGATCCGGTTCACTGCCAGATCGTCGTCCAATTTCCAAGTGGTATTTGTGGCCATTCTCGTTGTCGTTGTTGAGTCAGCTCCGAAAATTACATCTGATTCTCCGGCAACAAGCGCTGCTCCAGTTGCAAGCGTTGTCCCAAGAAATGCTCGGCGAGTAATAGCTGCATTATCATTCAGGTCTGAACGTTTTTTGTGCACGCGTGCTCAGCGTACGTCCACGCAAATCACTGTCAACGCAACGGGCGGCCTAGTCGCTCGTCTGCCATTTCACCCTGTCTCATGTGCTTTTCTTCCGTTCGTGCATCAGGACCGCAAATGCCTCTTCAAGATTCTTTGCCGAGAATCAAAATGCCTGCCGCGTGTCCGGCCATGACAAGAATCTTTCTGCTTCGCAGATCGGTCTGCTTGAAGAGCTCCATGATTTCGTACGCGAGCTGAGGCGTGCCGTAATCAATGGTTTTCGAGCTTGTCGGAGCTTGATTCAGCACAGCCGCCCACAGTCTTGAGTCGTGGCAATGAATAATCGCCCCAGCCTTGGCATCGGATTCGTAAATTGCAGCATGCGTCAACGATTCCGACGAAGGAATCGTTGAACCTTCGTATTGAAGCCAGTTCCTTTCGAAATCGTAGGCCACCACTTTCGCGCAATCCGCCAGAGTCAGTTCTGGTATTCCGCCGGTCGCGGATCCGGTGATATAAAAATTTTCGGTCGCGCCGTCCCTTATGCTCAGATTGCCGAAGCCAATAACATTTGAATCCATGCCGATCAGACTTAGCTGGAGAAGTCTTCGCCGGTACGCATTCAATTCAGCAAGACTGCTGAACGGAGCGATCTCGGTAGCCGTGCGTTCGCACGAAAACTTTACGTATTCGCTCACGGTGCCTGTTCGGGAAAAAGCGCGCGGATACTTTTGTCGTTCGCTTCACACACGCCTCGCTCGGTGATTAATCCAGTTACCAGACGGGCCGGTGTGACATCGAAACCATAGTTTGCGGCCGCGCTTCCCTCCGGCGTGACGCGCACTTCCACCTGTTGTCCTTCGAGCCATCCGTCGACACACCTCACTTCCTCTGCGCTGCGCTCTTCGATCGGGATTTCTTTCAATCCGTCCCGCATGCTCCAGTCGAGCGAAGACGAAGGCAGTGCTACATAGAAAGGAACGTTATTGTCTCTCGCGGCCAGCGCCTTCAGATACGTCCCGATTTTGTTCGCAACGTCTCCCGTGTGAGTCGTACGATCGGTTCCAACGATCACCAAATCCACTTCGCCGCGTTGCATCAAGTGTCCTGCTGCGCTGTCGGCGATCACGGTATGCCGCACGCCGTGTTCGCTCAGCTCCCATGCCGTAAGTTTGGAACCCTGATTTCTGGGTCGAGTCTCAGCAACCCACACGTGAACCGGCAACCTCCTGTCGTGCGCCGCATAGATTGGCGAGGTGGCAGAACCATAGTCGACAAACGCGAGCCATCCTGCATTACAATGGGTGAGCACATTGAGCGGTTTTCCGGGTTTCTTTTCGGCGATCTGCTCAATGAGCTTTAATCCATGCTGCCCAATCATGCGGCACTGCTCTGAATCTTCCTCCGCAATCAATCGGGCTGTGCGCAAGGCAAACGCGATCTTCTCGTCGGCGGTCTTCGCGCCCGCGATATTTTTTAGCTGGCGGTCTACTGCCCACGAAAGGTTCACGGCCGTCGGCCTGGTTGCCTTGAGTTGCCTCGCTGCATGGACCAGATGTTCATCAAATGAACCGCTCGCCGCAGCCTCCTTTGCTGCGAGATACATTCCATATCCCGCGCTCGCTCCGATCAACCCAGCCCCGCGAACATGCATTTCGCGAATCGCCGTCGCCATCTGTTTGACGGTGCGAATTTCTTCGATCACGAACCGATGAGGCAAAAATCGTTGATTGATCAGTTGGATTACGCATTCATCGCCCGGCTTAAGCCAAATCGTTCGGAAGTGTTGGCCGCCGACTTTCACGGGTTGTTACTATGATCTGTGAACCTGGTGCCTCACTTAGCAATCGCTTAGACGTGCAACTGTCGCTAGGCTTGCTTTCCGAATCTTTATTCGGTCGTCAATGGTGCACCGGGCATCGGGCCACCGAACAACGCAATCAAAACATTCTGAAGCGACCAATTATTGTTCATCTCGATCCACTGGCTTCCGCCGCGCGGGTAATCGGTTGCCGTCAAAATCGCAGTGACGCGACCGCTTTCTTTTAGCAGATACATTTTCGCGCCCGGCGCCAGATCGATCCGGCCGCAGCCCAGACCGTCCCGAGGCCGCGCCACCGGGATCAACGCACCACGGCGGCCACTGGAGAAGAATGTTCGCAGACCAGGATCGAATCTGACAGCGGGAAAATGAAAATCGAACGGTTCATCCCTGCGTGGGTCGTCGCCCGCGTAAGGGAAATTACTGAACGTGATCCTCGCCATGAGTCCGCCGCGCGTGGGTTCGAGATAGAGCTGACGCCAGGTTATTTCGCCATAAGCGAACGTCTGCGGGTGATCAGGGCTGGTGATGCTGGTTGCACTCGCAATTGCCGAAACACTACCGGCAAGGAGGGTCGCCAGAAAAATCGCGACTCGCATGCTGCGAATGTACGACGGCGTGGGTACTCGTCCAGTGTCTGCTTTCAATCTGCTAAAGATCAATTCCCATCGGTACGGCGCCAGGAATTTTCTCCCAGCCAACATGCTCCCAGAATTTCGTGCCGCGCTGGTTATCATCGGCCACCATGATAATAACACGTTTGGCCCCAGCCTTGCGCAGGCCGTCCAGGCACTCGTCGAGCACACGCTTGCCAAGGCCGCATCCCTGATACGCCAGATCAACCGCCAAATGGTAAATGTGTCCGCGGCGTCCATCATTCCCGCATAACGCAACTCCAACAATTGCCGATCCGTCAACCGCCACCCTGCTCAGCCCTGGGTTTCGGGCGAGAAATTGGGCGATGTCTTCCCTCTCATCACCTTCAGCGATTTCGAGACCTTCGACGCGCTGCCAGAGCTGAAGCGCTGCGTGATAATCGCTGATGCAAAATTCTCGGGTGTGAATCTTCTCGCTCATTTTGTATTCGCCTCCTTTCATCTTGACCAAACAGATTCGTATCGAACAAATCTTTATCGATCGGTGAGCTGATTATGAAATGTAAACATACCATTTATTTTTTGGTAATTGTGACGGCAATGTATGCGAATGCCCAGCCAAAGCCGTCCGCAACCTTGATCGTAGCCAACGCGGCTGTTTACACGGTAGACAAACAGCATCCCAAGGCAGACGCAGTGGCTGTGATCGGTGACCGCATCGTCGCGGTGGGGTCGAGTGCCGAAATCAATTCGTGGCGCGGTCCGTCGACCAGGGTGATTGATGCCGCCGGCAAGCTCGTGTTGCCGGGATTTAACGACGCGCACGTGCATTTCATCCAAGGCGGCGCACAGCTCGAACAAGTTCAGCTTACTGACGCCGCAACGCCGGAGGAATTTGTGAAACGCCTCGCGGCGCAGGTGAAAAAGACACCCAAAGGCGAGTGGATTTTGGGCGGCCGATGGGATGAAACCAAATGGGCTAAGCCGGAGCTTCCGACCAAGGACTTGGTAGACCCCGTCACGGGTGACATTCCAATGTTTGTTGAGCGCTACGACGGTCACGAGGCGCTTGCTAACTCGGTCGCGATGAAGCTGGCCAGGGTTGATGCGAAAACTCCAGACGTTCCCGGCGGAGTCATCATGCGCGACGCAGGCGGAAATCCCACTGGGGTTTTCAAGGACGCCGCAATGACACTGATCTATAAAGCCATTCCGCCGATGACGCATGAACAGCGGCTTCGTGCTGCTCGCGGCGCTCTCAAACACGCAGCATCGCTGGGTGTCACCAGTGTGCAGCACATGAATCCTGAGTTTGCCGATGTCGCTGCCTATTCCGAGCTAGCGGAAAAGGGTCAACTCAGCGCACGCATTTACGCGGTTCCGATGGAAACGAACTGGCAGGACCAGGCAAAAGTTGGCATTCGTCACGCGTGGGGATCGAGCTACTTGCGACTCGGCGCAGTCAAGGGTTATGCCGACGGGTCGCTAGGCTCGAGAACGGCTTACATGTTCGAGCCATTTGCCGATGATCCGGGGAACCGCGGCTTGTTGAGTGACGAAATGCATCCGCCGACCGCGATGCGCGACCGCTTGATGCAGGCGGATGCTGCTGGCTTGCAACTCCGCGTTCATGCCATCGGCGACCGCGCGATTTCCATGATGCTAGATATTTTCGCCGACATCGAAAAGGCGCACGGATATCATGACCAGCGGTCTACCATTGAGCACGCGCAGCACATGGCGCAGAAAGATTTCGCGCGTTTCGCTAGCCTCCACGTCATCGCTTCGATGCAACCCTATCACGCCATCGACGATGGCCGCTGGGCGGGAAAACGTCTCGGTCACGACCGCGCGCGATATAGCTACGCATGGCATAGTTTCCTCAGTCACGGTGTAACGCTTGCTCTTGGGACGGATTGGCCTGTCGCTCCGCTCAATCCGCTCCTGGGCCTTTACGCTGCGGTGACCCGCGCCACGCTGGATGGCAAGAACCCGGATGGTTGGTTCCCGGAGGAGAAGATTACCCTGCCTGAGGCAGTGGAAGCCTACACGATGGGCTCGGCGTTTGCCGAATTTCAGGAACACGAAAAAGGATCCATTACACCTGGCAAACTGGCTGACATGGTCATCCTGAGTGACAACATCTTTGACTTCAAACCGGAAGCCATTCGCAACGTGAAAGTGGAAAGCACGATTGTGGGAGGCAAGGTCGTGTACGAAGTGCGCTGAAGGTGTATTCGGAGCTTGGCGCAAACACACGAGAGTTCTCTCTGAAATTTTACAATTTCTTTCTCGTCATCGCTGCCGGTCTCGTCTCGGCCGCATTGTTATATTTCGGTACCGGCCTGCATCCGATTTGGTGGTTGGTCTGGTTGGCGCCGGTTCCGGTGCTGGCGATTGCACCACGACTTCGCGGCGGCGCTGCTTTTCTGCTCGGTTTCATTGCGTGGCTCATCGGCGAAATGAACCAATGGAACTACGTCAGACATCAGATCGAACTGCCACCGCAAATCATCATTCTTTACTTTCTAGTTCCTGCCGTGGTTTTCGGTTTGGGTGTTCTGTTCATACGCAGTTTTCTGAGGCGCGGCTGGCTCTTTCTAGCAGCGCTTGCTTTTCCTGTTTATTGGGTGGCATGCGAATATCTGAACGCGATTTCATCGCCTCACAGCACGTGGGGCAATCTTGCTTACACACAAATGAATTGTCTCCCAGTGATCCAGATCGCTTCGATCACCGGAATTTGGGGAATCAGTTTCATCATGTTTCTGTTTGCCGGAACTACTGCAACTCTTTTGAGCGGCGCGGGAAAACCATGGCAACGTCGCGTGCTCGCTATTGCTGGCGGTGCCGCCGTGTGCGCCGTATTCGTTTTTGGTAAATGGCGTTTGCAGTCCCATCCTTCGGCTCAACCTGTTGTAGTGACACTCGTCGCAAAGGATGTGCCGATGAGTGTCTACCTCGGCTCCGAAGAACAAGCCCTGAAGCTATTCCGCGAGTATGCCGACGAAGTGCATCACGCTACTCCGGCTGGAACAGAGGCTGTCGTTCTCCCCGAAAAAATCGGGCGCGTCAGCGAGAGCGCATTAGCGGAGGTGGACACTCTCTTTTCTTCGGCTGCGACTGCTACACGTACGGCGATTGTCCTGGGCTTGGTTCGGAAAACGCCATCTGCTGGCTTCAATTCCTCCCCTTTTATTCGCCTGACGGGAGAATGGAAGCGAACTACGACAAGCATCATCTGTTGCCAGGCGTAGAGCCTGAAAAACCTGGCGATAAACGTGCGCTGCTCGACCAGCCGTCGGGTCGTTGGGGATTGCAAATTTGCAAGGACATGGACTTTCCCGAGCTCAGCCGCGAATACGCCGTGCAGGGTGCGAACCTGTTGCTGGTGCCGGCGTGGGACTTTAATGTCGATCGATGGTTGCACGCGCGGATGGCCGTGCTGCGCGCGGTGGAGAACGGTTTCGCGCTGGCCCGCTCGGCGCGCAATGGTCTGCTTACTCTCAGCGACAATCGCGGTCGCATCATTGCGGAAACGGCGACGGTGCCAGGCCGCTTCGTATCGATCACTGGGAAAGTGAACGTCACGCGCGAGCGAACGTTTTACACCAAAACCGGCGATTGGTTCGCCTGGCTTTGTGTCGCCATCTTCGTCACGTTGCTCGTGTCGCAACTGGTCGCGCGATCAAGACGCAGCTGATTGCGCGAGCGGCTTGCGGATTTCTGCGAGTTAGCCGAGTGAGACGATGTGAAGCAATTCGGTGTGGTTTTTCTGGCGATCTTCGCAACCGTGAGCGGCGGCTGGGCGAATCTCGGCGATGGCTACGAGAAAGTGGACGATTCGTACGGCAACATTGTGCAGCGAAAGTTGCGTGATGACGGAACAGTCAGCGTTCTTTACCACAAGGATCGGTATCTGTATCAGGTTACCTTCGCTGATGGCCGGAGCGTCTCCGAAAGCTATTTCAACGTGAAGGGCACCGATCTTTCCGAAAAAGAGATCACGAAATTCCTCAAGGCAAATGCCGCCGGCGCCACGTGGACCTCCGACAAAGAGGCCAAGAAACGAAGTTTCAAACGCAGTGATGGCAAGGCCGAGGCAACTTACGGAAAGGTGAATGGTCGGTCCGCGCTAACCGTTCGGGAAGTTCACGGAAAACCTTAGCTATTCGCGTCAGTTCTTGGGGGAGGGCTCTGAGTCGTCTTCAGACGCCAGGAGCGCGCTTTGGCTCAATGAGAAACGCTCGGCAACATGTTGACAAGGGGCTCTTGTTACGATTGAATATCGCGCGTTAGTTTCCCCTTCTCGCCAGTCATTCTGTCGGCGAGGTGTTGTTCGGAAATTCGCAGATTTCAATCAGCAATTGCACAGGAGCCCACGTATGGCGGGACATAGTAAGTGGTCGAAGGTCAAGCGGTTTAAGGGCGCGATCGACGCGAAACGCGGCAAGATCTTCAGCAAATTGTCGAAGGAGATTACCATCGCGGCAAAAGCCGGCGGGGGTGATCCAAACGGCAACCCGCGTCTACGGAGCGCGATCCAGGCTGCGCGGGCGCAAAGCATGCCCAACGATAATGTCGAGCGCGCAATCAAACGCGGCACGGGCGAGGGTAGGGACGGCGAACAATTCGACGAGATCGTTTACGAAGGTTACGCGCCGGGCGGCGTCGCGATCATCGTTGAGACTGCAACGGACAACAAGAATCGCACCGGGGCGGAGATTCGCAGAATCTTCACCCAAAACGATGGCAACCTCGCATCGAGCGGGAGTGTCTCGTACATGTTCCACAGGAAAGGCCAAATCACGGTCCCTCGATCGAGCATCGACGAGGATCGGTTGCTGGAGATCGCCCTGGAGGCTGGCGCGGAGGAGTTGACAACCGATGAGGATCAGTATGTTATCACCACTTCCCACGATCAGCTCTACGCCGTAGCTGAGGCGCTCAAGAAAGCAGGCGTCACTACCGATGGGCAAAAGTTTACGTTTATCCCCGATACTACAATCGCGGTCAGGGACGAGGCCGTGGCGCGTCAGGTGCTTCGCTT
>QHNR01000189.1 GCA_003218475.1 Verrucomicrobiota bacterium
TCGCGACATGTCGCGATGATTAATGACTTGAGCTTCGGCGTAATTGATGGCCCGAGAAATAATTTCGGAATGTTCCGCAGCGGCCTGAATTTCGCCTTCTAGGAATCTTGGGGGTTCACCCCTTCAGGGCTGAGAAACCGCGATTGTTTCCGCGGTTTGGTGAAGTCGAGATGCCGCGCTCCGTGTGGAGCCGCCGCGGCTACACTTTTGAGTTGTAAAGACGCTTGTGTCAAGCGCCACTATTCTTGCGCATGTCTTGACCGCCATTCGTCGCATCGATAACTTCGTCCTCGGAAAGGAGTTTGTCGGTGAAGACCGAGATCTCGATCGAATACTGCGTCGTTTGAAACTATACGCCGAAAGCCGTCAGTTTGGCGGCTAAAATTCTTGAGCTTGGCGAGCGCATCAAGTCGCTCATGCTAATCCCATCGAGCGGCGGCGCTTTCGAGATTCGCGCTAATGGCAAACTGCTCCATTCTAAACTCGACACCGGCGACTGGCCGGACTTCGACGACGTCGTCAAGTCGATCAAAAAAATTAAATAGCGCGTCGAGTTCCCTTTTTGAAGCACGTGGCCTAGCGAACGCGATCGGGCCTTGGATGTTGAGATTGTCAAACGCTCAACGCTCAACACTCAACGCTCAACGCTCAATTCAGACAGTTGGACGTTGGATGTTGGACGTTGGGCGTTCGGCGTTGTCTGTTTTCTGGAGAGTGAAGGGTGCCTGGTGGCCCTCGCGGTCTTCAAAACCGTCGTCGCCACGCAAGTGGCGGGGTAGGTTCGATTCCTATCCTCTCCGCCTTAGCCAATTGCGGATTGGCGATTACGGACTGCGAATTGCAGAATGTCACTATGACAACACAGGAACTTAAGAATCGCACGTTCGAATTTGGAGTCCGCGCGATCAGCGCAGTAGAGGCGTTACCAAAAACCGAGACCGCTAGAATTCTGGGGCGGCAGTTACTTCACGCTGGCACTTCAGTTGGCGCAAATTACCGGGCAGCAGCGCGAGCTAGATCACAAGCAGCCTTTATTTCCAAGCTTGGCGTCGTGGAGGAGGAGTGCGACGAGTCGGCATATTGGATGGAAGTGTTTATTGCGCACAAGCTCCTGAGGCGGGCTCAACTTAAAAGCCTACTTGCCGAAGCCAATGAACTGCTCGCAATAACAGTCGCCTCGATTAAGACTGCGCGACGCAGGCACCGGGCGTAATCGATGAATCCGATGGACAATCCGCAATCCGCAGTCCGCAATCCACAATGGAAAAAAGGAGGTGAACTTCGGTGTCACGCGAGCAAATCCGTAAACTGACCTCGCTCTCATCCTGTGCTGGGTGAGCTTCCAAGTTGAGCCAACAGGCCCTGCGACAAGTTTTGCCGCAGCTTCCCATTTCATTAGACCGGAACGTGCTCGTGAGCTCGAAGACTTTCGACGACGCCGGCGTGTATCGCCTCGATCGGAATCGCGCTCTTGTGCAAACAGTTGATTTCTTTACGCCCATCGTGGACGACCCTTTTTCTTACGGGCAGATCGCCGCGGCCAATTCTCTCTCGGATATTTTCGCCATGGGCGGGCGCCCGCTGACCGCGCTGAACATTGTCGGCTTTCCAACCGATCTCGTTAGTCCACGAGTCATTTCTTCGATTTTGCGCGGCGGTCTTGCCAAGGCGGCCGAAGTGGG
Source organism: Verrucomicrobiota bacterium (assembly GCA_003218475.1). Taxonomy (GTDB): domain Bacteria; phylum Verrucomicrobiota; class Verrucomicrobiia; order Chthoniobacterales; family UBA10450; genus Udaeobacter. Next base: position 1,683 of record QHNR01000189.1, read on the forward strand.
ATGCGTGATCATCGGCGGCCATTCGATTCGAAATCCCGAACCAATTTATGGGCTCGCCGTCACGGGAGTAGTCGATGTCCGGCTCGTTACCACCAATGCAAATGCGCGTCCCGGCGATTTGCTCGTTCTGACAAAGCCGCTCGGCACGGGCATCGCCACCACTGGGGTTAAACGCGGAGTCGCTTCGCGCGCGCTCCAGAAGAAAGTGATCGCCCTTATGTCGAAGGTCAACACGATTGGCGCGGAGCTGGCCGAGCGTCGTCTGGTCCGCGCCGCCACCGACGTCACCGGCTACGGGTTGATCGGTCATTTGGTTTCACTTTGCCGCGCCAGCGCTGTCTCCGCCGAGATCGATCCCGATGCCGTGCCAATGATTAGCGACGAGATCACCGACTTGATCGAACAAGGCTGCATCCCTGGCGGGAGCCGCGAGAATCTGTTTGCCACAACTGTGGCTGTCGATTGGGGAAGCACGGGCGAGCAGCGCCGAATTCTCTTAACCGACGCGCAAACCAGCGGCGGTTTGCTGCTGTGCGTGGCTGAAGCGAATCTTCAAAGCGTGCTCATGATCCTGCGAAAAGCGGGCACACCTTCAGCCGCGCTAATCGGAAAAATCGTGCCGCGACGGCGCCGCGGCCCATTGATATGCATCAGCGGCGAGTAAAATCATCCCCGGGGCGACAAATCCCCGCCGTCTCGAAAATTCTCGACGCGCTCGGCCAGTGCGATTTGCCACGTCCGATCGTTGTCGATCTTGTTCGCCGCAGACTTTCACAGATCCGCGCAGGGAGAGATGTCCCCGAATTCGAATCCATCGTGACTGATCTCCGCCACTCACTCGACGAACTTCGCGCCAGCAGGCTTCAACCGGTCATCAACGGGACCGGGATCGTCATTCATACGAATTTTGGGCGAGCGCCGTTGGCGAGCGAAACCGTTCGTGCACTGAACGAAATTGGATTGGGCTATTCCAATCTTGAATACGATCTTGCAACAGGCGAACGCGGCCGCCGCGGCAGTTACATCGAGAATGCGCTCGCGCTACTTTGCGGAGCGGAAGCAGCCACGGTGGTAAACAATTGCGCAGCCGCGTTAGTCCTAATCGTTCACTATTTCACAAAACAAAATAGTAGGACCCGACCACAGCGTGCTCGCCGTGGCGAGGGCGCGCCGGAGGTAGTGATCTCACGCGGCGAGCTCGTGCAGATCGGCGGCGGATTTCGCATCGGCGAAATCATCGAAGCCACCGGCGCAAAACTGCGCGAGGTCGGCGCGACTAATAAAACCACGGTCGATGATTATGCACGCCGCATCGGCCCCGCGACCGCGATGATACTGAAAGTTCATCGTAGCAATTTTTTCATGCGCGGCTTTGTCGAATCGCCTTCTTCGGAAGAGATCAGCGCGCTTGCGCGAAAGAAGCGCATTCCGTTTGTCGAGGACTTGGGCAGCGGCGCTATTGTTGCAACTGAAGCATTTGGAATTGCCGATCACGAGCCGACGCCTGCCGAGGTTTTGAAAAGTGGCGTCGATCTTGTTTGCTTTAGCGGCGACAAATTATTCGGGGGCCCGCAAGCAGGAATCATTGCCGGCAAAAAGCGATTGATCGCCGAATTGAAACCCGAACCGCTATTTCGCGCGTTGCGGTGCGACAAGCTTTGTCTCACCGCGTTGCAGACAACAGTCGATCTTCAGTTGAATCAACAGACTGCTGACATCCCGACGTTGGCGCTGTTGCAAATTTCCGAAGATGCATTGCGCGCTCGAGCTGCAGCAATCTGTGATAAGCTGTCCAAAAGCTCCCCGGGGCTGCAAATCGCGATCGGCCGCAGCGCCGCCA
>QHNR01000191.1 GCA_003218475.1 Verrucomicrobiota bacterium
CGTGTCTCGCCCATCGGTGAAAGCATGGACGAAGATTTCTAGTACACCTGCTTCATGCGCAGCCTTCGCAAGCGCGATCATGTGCGAATAATGGCTGTGCACGCCGCCGTCGGAAACCAACCCGAGCAAGTGAAGCCGATGACCGCGCGCACCTGTGAATGTTTCTTGCAAAACTGGGTTACGAGTTAGTTCGCCCTTTGCGATCGCTTTATTAATTCGCGTCAGGTCCTGATAAACAATTCTACCGGCACCCAGGTTAAGGTGGCCAACTTCAGAGTTGCCCATCTGTCCCTTCGGTAGGCCGACATCGACGCCACTAGCGCTCAATTTAGAAAATGGATAATCCCGGTAGAGCTTGTCGTAAAAGGGGGTGGGCGCTAGGAGGGTGGCGTCTCCATTCTCATTGCGCTTGTCCCAGCCGCCTGGATTAATGCCCCAGCCGTCGCGAATGATGAGCATCACCGGACCAGCCATACGTCGCGCACTTTGCTGGTGAATGCGAAGGCCGACAAGCGGTTCTTTTCGTTGACAACCGGACAAACGCGCGCCTAGATCGGCCTCGTGAAATGGCGCAATCAGTTGCTCGCGCTTTTTTGCCTTCTCGCGTTTGCCGGCGTTGGTATTCTTTACTTTCAACACTGGGTCATCCGCAAGCCTTTTGGAATTATTTTGTTTGTTGGAGAAGGCCTGTCGCCAGCTCGGCTGGCGCCCACTCGCACTTATGCCGGTGGCGCCGGCACGCGCCTGAACGTGGACTCGATGCCTCATGCAGCTTTGATGATGAACTACTCGAAGGATTTCGCCGCTCCCGATCAAGCGGCTGCCGCAACCGCAATCGCAACAGGTGAAAGAGTGGCCAATCGCGCCCTGGGTATCAATGGTGATGGCAAACCTATCAAGAACATCGTTGAGCTCGCGCGTGAACAGGGACGAGCCACAGGGTTAGTGACTGATACAAAGCTTACTGATCCGACCAGCGCGGCTTTTTACGCGCACCCGACGGAATCGACTGATTTTGAGAAAATCGCGGCTGAGTTCGTGGATCGAGCGAACATCGACATTGCGATGGGTGGCGGCGCGGCGCAATTCCTTCCGGTCGCAAAAGGTGGAGAGAGGCAAGACAATCGCGATCTGTTGCTCGAACTTCGGGGCAACGGATTCGATATTGTTCGAACACGAGCGGAGCTGGAAACAATTCCCGCGTGGCGCAGGCCGAAACTCTTTGGTGTTTTTAGTGATGCCGATCTCGCATTCACGAACCAGGTAGAAGAGAGAAGTCACCAGCCCAGCCTGTCAGATATGGTGCGGCGAGCCATCCAACTGCTTCAATATAATCCCGGCGGCTATCTACTAGTTATCGATGCAGGGCTGATGCGCAAAGCAGCACAGGAGAACAACGGAGAAAGGACCCTCAGCCAGACAGTCGAACTAGACCGAGCAATCGGCATTGCTCGAAGCTATGGAGGACCAAGATCCACAATCGTAGTCTGCGGTGATGTGGCAATCGGTGGACTAAGCTTGAACGGCTTTCCTTTTCGTAAAGATAGTGGCATTGCGTTGCTGGGCTTTAATTCAGCCGGCCAGCCTTGGATCACTTGGGCAACCGGTCTCCACGGCAGCAAGTCGTATGGCCCGGCAAAAATACCGGACAAAGACGCAGCCGAGACGCAGCAATCGGAACAGCCCGAACCGGCGGCGTTCTACACGAAATCCGCACTGGTCACGGTTGAAGACGTCGTCGCGTTCGGCAGCGGTCCAGGAACAGAGACGCTGCAAGGCGTGGTGGAGAGCACCACTGTTTTCGAAATTTTGCGTGACGAGCTTTGATAAGCAATCTGGCGCCGGGGGACGCCGCTACACCGCCCATGCGCTCCTTATCTTCGCGTCTCGCGGTACGGCACGCCGAGTCGATAAAAACCTAGCTGTCCCCGCACGTCCGCCGCCAATGAGTTATCACCAGACAGGCGTGCCAGCTGTATGGCGGCTTCGGCGCTTTCGATTGCATTCGCAAATTGCCCAGCCTCCGCATAGCCCGCTGCCAATGTACGTAACACAACGGGGTTAGTGCCTCCCAAGAGCTCATTAGCTTCGCCAGCAAGCTTGACCGCCTTGTTACCGTCTCGTAGGGCGTCGTTAGAACTGGTGGCCAGCAGCCATGCCAGATTAGTTAGAGCAGAAATTGACTTTGGGGAAATCTCCACGGCTTTTTCGTAATGATAAATCGCTTCGGCCGTTTCGCCTTTCTGATCGAGAGCAACAGCCAGAACCGTGTGACAATCTGGATCGTCAGGCCGGATGAACAAGGCGGAGCGACAATACTTGATCGCAGTATCGAGTTCGCCTTTCTCAAACAATGCACGGCCGAGACCATAATGAGCGAGAAAGTAATCAGGTCGTATTACCAGTGCCTTGTCGTAATGAGTGATTGCCTCGTCGATTCGTTTTTCCGCTAAAAGAGCATTGGCCAAAGATACCTGCGCATCTGGATCATTTGGTTGCATGGCGACCGCTCTATCGCAATGGAAGATCGCCTCATCTATCTGGCCTTTCCCTAAAAGGGCCGTGCCCAGATTGTACTCAACGTCCCACGAATCGGCCTGCATTTCCAAGGCCGCCTGGTAATGTGCGATCGCCTGGTCGAACTGGCCTTTCTCAAAAAGAACAAACCCAAGGTTATTGTGAGCCATCCAACATCCCGGGTTTTTTGCCAGCGTGACCCGCCAAAGCGCCTCGTTATCGCCATACATCACGCTTTGCCGCCACGTCAGGACGCCTAACACCGCAAGCACGCAAACTGCCGCGCTCAGAATCAGACCACGACTTTGTTTGAATGCATCGGCGAAAGTGACCACGCCTGCGGAGGCCAAGGCAATCGGTCCGATACATGCCAGGTACTGATAGTGGTCTGCCACAAACGTGTAGCGAAATGT
>QHNR01000190.1 GCA_003218475.1 Verrucomicrobiota bacterium
TGAAATGCGACATCATCGCGCAAGGCATCATCAATGCAGCGAAGACAGTAAAACTGTCAGTGCCGCTTGTTGTTCGACTGGAGGGAACCAATGTCGAGCGAGGAAAGCAGTTGTTGAAGGATAGCGGCGTTGCACTGATTGCGGCAGACGATCTTGCGGACGCGGCACAGAAAGCTGTTGCTGCTGCAAAACGCAAATGAAAACAAGATCGGCGATCGTTTTTCTAGCGCTCGTTGTCACACTTTCCGCTCAAGAGCTACCGCGCAAAGTGAAGACGCCTCGTGAAACTTATCCGAACGTCGATGTGATTTATAATTCAGTGACCGCGCCCGATAGCAAGCGATTGCGCACGATCGTGACCAAACCGCGCGATGTGAAAGGGAAACTGCCGGTCATCTTCGTTGCTGGCTGGTTGAGTTGCGATTCCGTCGAAGCGCCAGCTGGCACGAAAGACGAGAGTGGTCTGATTTTTCGCGGTCTCGCCCAGCTTCCGGAATTCGCTTTGTTTCGAATGGACAAGCAAGGCGTCGGCGACAGCGAAGGTGTTTGCGGGGAAACAGATTTCGAATCGGAGCTCGCCGGTTACCGCGCGGCTTTTCGCGCATTGAAGAATTACGATTTCCTGGACACTAAGAAAATTTACATACTCGGCATCAGCAATGGAGGAGGCTTCGCGTCGCTCGTTCCTGAATCGGACTCAGAACAGGCGCAGGTCCGCGGTTACATTTCAGTCGGCGGTTGGGTGAAGACTTGGTTCGAGCACATGCTCGAGATCGAGCGACGCCGATTTGCGTTGATGGGAAAATCGCCCGGCGAAGTCAACGATCGCATGAAAGGCGCGGCGACGCTGTATCATGAATGGCTGATCAATGGCCGACTGGTCGATGATATTTTGAGGCAGCAACCGCAGCTCACGGATCTTTGGCCAGAGGGAAAAGACCATGCGCACCTTTACGGGCGGCCGCTCGGGTTTTATCAGCAGTTGCAACAATTGAATCTCGCGGCTGCGTGGTCACGGGTAACAGTTCCAACCTATGTTCTTCGCGGCGCATTCGATTGGATCATGAGTCGCGAAGATTCCGAATTGATCGCGGCCTACGTGAACAAGAATGGAGATCTGGCGTCCTTTTACGAAATCCCAAACACGGGCCACACCTTTCAGCATTTTTTGAGTCTGGCCGACGCATTCAAGGGAAAGAGCGCGTCGTTCGATCCCAAAGTGACCGGACTGTTAGCCGACTGGCTGCACAACAGAGCCATCACGCATGAAGATTGAGAACATCGCATTTGTTGGAATTCCGGTTACGGACATGAAACGCGCGCGTGAGTTTTACGAAGATGTGCTCGGCCTGAAGGTTTCCGACGAGATGATGGGTGGAAATTGGGTCGAATATTCGTTAGGCGAAAAGACACTCGCGCTCGCGAACGTTGGCGAGCAATGGAGGCCGTCTGATCAAGGGACTGGCGCTGCATTTGAGGTGGAAAACTTCGACGAAGCGATCAAGCATTTGAAAGATCGACAAGTGCGTTTCGCCGCCGAACCCTTCGAAACGCCGTGCTGTCACATGGCAGTCGTCCAAGATCCGGATGGCAATAAGTTAATAATTCACAAACTTAAACCCGAAAACGAGAGAGGAGTCTGCACATGATTACAAATGAAGTGGCATTTGTGGCCATCGCGGTTTCTGATAAAGAACGCGCACGGAAATTTTACCAGGAAACACTCGAGCTCAAACCCAGTTCCACTCAGATGGATGGCGCATGGGTCGAATATGATCTTGGCGCAATCACAATCGGAGTTGGCTGTCATCCTGCGTGGAAACCTTCGCGCGATGGAACCACAGTCGCCTTCGAAGTTGACGACATGGATGCTGCTATCGCGAAGCTTAAGGAGCGCGGTGTGACTTTCGACATCGAAAAGACTGAGACTCCAGTTTGCTGGATGGCACAATTTCGAGACCCAGACGGGAACAAACTGGTGGTTCACAAGCGAAAGAAAAAGTGAGAACTGAAAGCGATCAGCGAGTCATCTTGAGCGGAGCGAAGCGAAGTGGAAGGACCCCGCGGAATTAGCCTTAGGGTTTCGCTGCGGGATTCCTCGACTTCGCTCGGAATGACGGTGTGAACTTACGGATCGCTATCTAGGCATGTCTATCTTGGTTGATAAAAGCACGCGGCTGGTCGTGCAGGGAATTACGGGCAGCGCGGGCGCATTTCACACGCGACAGTGCATAGACTACGGCACGAATGTGGTTGCGGGCGTTACCCCGGGGAAGGGCGGCCAAATGTTCGATGACAACGTACCCGTATTCGACACTGTTTGGGAAGCGCGACAGAAAACTGGTTGCAACGCATCGATGGTTTTCGTCCCCGCTCCTGTGGCTGCGGATTCGATTCTGGAAGCGGTTGATGCCGGAGTCGAACTCGTAGTTTGCATCACCGAAGGAATTCCGGTCATGTACATGATGCGCGTGAGAGCGCTTATGCATGGAAAAAAATCGCGGCTGATTGGTCCGAATTGCCCGGGAATCATTACGCCTGTTCAATGCAAGATTGGGATTATGCCCGGCTACATTCATAAGGCCGGCAACATCGGCGTGGTATCGCGATCCGGGACCCTTACGTACGAAGCAGTCTGGCAACTGACTTCGCGCGGGTATGGACAATCGACTTGTATCGGCATAGGTGGCGATCCAATTCACGGCTTATCGCATCTCGACTGTGTTAAGTTGTTCAACGAAGATCCTGGAACAGAAGCCATGATCTTGATCGGCGAAATCGGTGGCTCGGCAGAAGAAGAAGCTGCGGAGTGGATCAAGATGAATTGTAAAAAACCGGTGGCAGCTTTCATCGCCGGAATGACTGCGCCACCGGGGCGCCGAATGGGCCATGCAGGCGCAATTGTTTCCGAAGGGAAAGGCACGGCAGCGGAAAAAATCAAAGCGCTAAAAGCCGCGGGAATCGCTATTGCTGAGACGCCCGCCAACATTGCTGATACGTTGATTGCTCGAATGAAAGGGCGATCATGAGTCGCTGATTTGCCCTATGATATCTGGAATCGCTTTTCTAAATCGTTCCGCGACCTCCTCGCTGTGCGCTGGATGAAATCGCGACGAATCCGATACGAAATCGCCGAATCGAATGATTGAGGAAAGGGATGCAGGCAAGAAGCCCTGACCTAGCTCTCCCTTGTGAAGGGAGAGGCAAAACGCTAAAGAACTAGTTGCCTATGAATATGCTCACCATTGTCGCTATCACCTGGATCGGAAAGGAATACCGGTTCCTTGGTCTGGATTGGAGTTATCTCATGGTCCTCGGCTTCGTTGGAAACGCTCTTTTCTCGATGCGATTCCTTGTCCAATGGCTCGCTTCAGAGCGACAGGGCGAAAGCGTGATCCCAGTCTCGTTCTGGTATTGGAGCATCGCGGGAAGCGTCCTCATGTGCATTTATTTCATTTTCCGACGGGATCCCATTGGCATCCTGGCTTACCTTCCAAACTCGCTCATTTACATTCGCAATTTGATGCTGATCCGGAAACGCAAGTTCGCTTTCACCGCTGCCGCGCCGTCGCAACACCCACGCGAAACCGGCTAAGCCTTTAGCAGTGAGCAATTATGAGCGTTGGCTTCGCCGTGTCGCGGTTACGATTTTTCGGCCATGGGTTCGGCGGTCTGCGCTTCCTCTTCTTCCACCTGACTCACCACAGGCGCGATTGCCTGCAGCTTTTCGCCGTTGCGCAGGTCCATCAGTTTTACGCCCATCGTGTTGCGGCCGGTTTCGCGAATTTCTTTGACCCGAGTGCGCACCATCTGGCCTTTGTTCGTGATCAACATGATCTCGTCTGCTTCACGAACTGTGAGTGCACCAACCACTTCGCCGGTTTTTTCGCCGGTTCTCATCGTGATGATGCCTTTGCCGCCGCGCGATTGTCGCCGGTAATCATCGAATGGCGTTCGTTTGCCGATGCCATTTTCGCCGGCGACCAGCAACATGGCGTTTGGATCGACGATGGCGATTGCCACAACATGATCGGCCTTCTCCGGGCGAATTCCCCAGACGCCGACGGTGTTGCGGCCCTGATCGCGCAGTTGTTCCTCATGGAAGCGCAAGCTCATTCCGTCTTTTGTGATGAGGACGATCTCGTTGTTGCCGTTCGTTAGCTTCGCATCGATCAAACGGTCGCCGTCCTCGATTTGAATGGCGATGATGCCGCCACGCCGAACGTTGGCGTAATCAGACAAGTTGGATTTTTTGACGATGCCGGATTGCGTTGCGAAGACGATGTGTAAGTTTTCGTCCCACGTTTGATCGACAGCGTTCGCGCCCGTGCCGGATTTCTTGGATTGGACGCGAATTGTGGCCGCGATTTTTTCATCGGGCTTGAGCTCGAGGATGTTGGCGATAGAGCGACCCTTCGCCGCGCGGCCCATCTCAGGGATTTCGTAAACTTTTTCCACGTAAGCGCGTCCCGTCGCGGTAAAGAACATCAAGTAATCGTGCGTGGTCGCAGTGAAGAGATGCTCGACAAAGTCGCCTTCCTCTTCCTCGGTGGCGCCTTCGCGCGTTTGCATCCCGATCACACCCTTGCCGCCACGGCGTTGTGCACGAAATGCGCTCACGGCCGTGCGCTTGATAAAGCCGCCATGCGTGATGCTGATGATGCACCCCTCATTCACGATGAGGTCTTCCATATTGATCTCGGCCGCGTCAGGAACGATTTGCGTCAGGCGCGGCGAACCGTACTTGTCGCGGATTTCGCGCAATTCCTTTTTGATGATGGTAAAAACGCGTTGCTCTTTGGCGAGAATGTCGCGCAAATCGTTAATGGTCTCGATCAGCTCCTTGTATTCCTTGTCGATCTTTTCGCGCTCGAGGCCGGTTAATTGATACAGACGAAGATTGAGAATTTCGTCCGCCTGCTGTTCGCTGAACGCGTAGCGGCCATTCGTTAAGCGCGCGGGATTGCGAATCAGAATCCCGACTTGTTCCACCTGACGCTTGGTGAATTCGAATGCGAGAAGTTTCACTCGTGCTTCGTCACGATTGGCCGATCCGCGAATAATGCGCAGAAATTCATCGAGATTCGCCAGAGCAATCAGATAACCTTCGAGCGTCTCGGCGCGCTCTTCTGCCTTGCGCAGTTCGAAACGCGTACGGCGCAAGACTACCTCGCGGCGATGCTCGATGTAAGCAGCGTTGGCCTCCTTGAGCGAGAGCAGCTTCGGCCGGCCGTGGTCGATCGCCAGCATGATCACTGCGAAGGAAGTTTCGAGCGCAGTGTGCTTGTAGAGATTGGCGATGATGACTTTCGGATTCGCGTCGCGTTTGAGCTCGATGACCACCCGTGTGTTTTCGTCCGATTGATCACCGACGTAGCTGATATCGGTCAGCACCTTTTCGTTCACCAATTGCGCGATCCGCTCGACCAGTGTTGCGCGGTTCACGCCGTACGGAATTTCCGTAATCACGATTTGCTCGCGGCCGCCTTTGAGTTCTTCAACGCCGGCTTTACCACGGACTTTCATGCTACCGCGGCCGGTCTCGAAATACTGCCGGATTCCACCCATGCCGCAGATGACGCAGCCGGTGGGAAAATCCGCCCCTTTCACATGCTTCATCAGCTCATCCAGCGTGATGTCGGAATTATCGATCTGCGCGCAAATGCCATCGATGATTTCCGCAAGATTGTGTGGCGGAATGTTTGTGGCCATGCCGACGGCAATGCCGGTTCCGCCGTTAACGAGCAGGTTGGGAAACGCAGCTGGGAAAACTGTCGGCTCGGTGCGCGTCTCGTCGTAATTGGGAACAAAATCGACGGTGTCCTTCTCCATGTCGGTCATGAGCGCAGCGCCGAGATGCGTCATGCGCGCTTCGGTGTAACGCATAGCTGCCGGTGGATCGCCTTCGATCGAGCCGAAATTCCCCTGGCCATCGACCAGCCGTTCGCGCATCGCCCACGGCTGCGCCATGTGAACGAGCGTGGGGTAAATCACGGCTTCGCCGTGCGGGTGATAATTTCCGCTGGTGTCACCGCAAATTTTTGCGCACTTCCGGTGCTGCCGCCCTGGGAAAAGCGACAGATCGTGCATCGCGTAGAGAATTCTTCGCTGCGATGGCTTGAGTCCGTCGCGCGCGTCTGGCAGCGCGCGAGAAATGATGACGGACATCGAGTAATCGAGGAACGATCTCGACACTTCCTCCGCCACGTTTACCGGCTCGACTTTTTCGTTTGGGTTGATCATGATTGTTTCAGCCAGCGGCGGGCGAGTAAGCGGAGGGACGCTCTGCCAGAAACCGCTCTTCCCACATGCGCGAAATTTCATCCGACTGCCGGATTGTCACAGGCGGACCAACGCGAGCGCCGCGCGGCAGTGAAATCTTCAAAAAGTCGAGGACGCTGCGGATGGTTCGCTCATAATCCCGGCATAGCTCTTCATATTGAACTTGAAAGGCCTGAATGCCGAGCCGCTGAAAAAAATCCCGCCAGATTTTCTCCTGTCGCTCGGCCTCTCGAAGAGATTGCTCGATCAACTCCGCATCAAATTGCGGCTCTTGAATAACAGTCGCGCCCTTCTGTACTTTCCAAAGACCCGTCTGCAGCGCGCGCGCTGTGGAGAGTGCCTGTCGGAGCTTATGGCGCCGGTGAATGTGCACAAACCGAAGACGGGGAAAAGCATTTCGCAGCAGAGCCAGATCATCGGTTGCCGCATCTCCAAAAGCGCGAGTATTTCTCAGTCGCGTCAAGAAATCATCGAGATACCAACTCATTAACTTGAAACCGAAGACTTCATTATGGGTGGCCCTCGTATTCACAATGGCGCGCACATACTTCGGGTAATCCGCAACCGGATCGAGCCCGAGCTCCGCTCCATACCGCGCCTCGAACTTCGGGAGAAAAAATTGTTTAGGCATGCCCGCCCGACGCGTGGCGCGCAATCCATCCGTCAAAAGGTTGCTGCCAGATCGTGGAATTGTGCAAACAACGTAACAGCGCCGCGGATGATGCAGCTTATGAAGAAGACCACCCATCGGACTTTACACGTCGAGATTGCGGACATTTAGCGCGTTGTCCTCGATGAATTGGCGGCGTGGCTCGACGATGTCGCCCATCAGAATCGTGAACATTTTGTCGGCGTCGACAGCGTTATCGTCGTTTAAATCCACCTTCAGAAGCTTGCGTTTCTCCGGATTCATTGTGGTCTCAAACAATTCCTTGGCGTTCATTTCACCCAGACCCTTGAAGCGCTTGATCTGCACTCCGCGGCGGCCAATCTCCAAAATTCTTTCGAGAATCTCTGGGATCGAAAACAACGGGTGCGAGACGGCTTTGTCCCCTTCGCCTTCGATCAACTCGAAGATCGGGTGGTCGCCGGTCGCGTAATGATCGACTTTCAATCC
>QHNR01000055.1 GCA_003218475.1 Verrucomicrobiota bacterium
TGGAGCGTTCGGCCTTATTGGCGTGGCATTCGGTGTCGGATTCACCTTCGGACCGGCGATTGGTGGATTGGCGGGCGATGTCAATCCGCGTCTCGCGTTTTGGATTGCAGCGGCGCTTAGTCTGGCAAATTGGCTCTGGGGTTACTTCTTCGTTCCGGAATCTTTGCCAAAAAATCAGCGAAAAGAATTCAAGTTGCGGCGTGCGAACCCGGTCGGCTCGCTCAAGCTATTGCGTCCTCATCACGAACTTTGGCGGCTGA
>QHNR01000054.1 GCA_003218475.1 Verrucomicrobiota bacterium
ATTTGGGGACAGATTAGGTGTAGAGGCGTTCGCCGCGGCGAACGGCTTGTTCGGCGGTTGACACAACCGCCGCTACAACGTTGCGTTCATGCTCCACTCCGCATGAAATCTCGACCTGCTGCGGTTATTTTCATTCTCGTCACGGTGACCCTCGACATTCTGGCGATGGGTTTGATCATCCCCGTTTTGCCGAAGCTGATTCTGGATTTTCTCGGTGGCCAGATGACCGATGCGGCGAAGTGGAGCGCGCGGTTCGCGGTGGTCTTCGCGCTGATGCAGTTCGTCTTTTCACCCTTGCTCGGAGTTT
>QHNR01000056.1:0-26621 GCA_003218475.1 Verrucomicrobiota bacterium
GTTGGAATCGTCACCGCCGCGATTTCCGGCGGATTGACAGGCATAATGGTGAAACGTTTCGGCGAAAAACGGACGCTTTACATCGGGCAGTTTTTTGGATCGAGCGGAATGTTTGTCGCCGGCCTGGCCAAAACGGGCGCCTGGTTGCTGGCTTCGATCCCGATCATTTCACTTTGGAACATTTCGATGCCAGCGGCGCAGAGCATGATGACGCATCGCGTCAGCGAGCGCGAGCAAGGCGAATTGCAAGGCGCGCTCCAGAGCATGCGTTCAATCACGTTCATTATCGGACCATGGTTATTCCTTCGAATTTTTGGATGGTTCATCGATCCGAAAAATCGCATTCACCTTCCAGGCGCGCCGTATTATCTCGCAGCCGCTCTTCTTTTTAGCGCGATGTTGATGTCGACACGCATCAAGCAAACACCACTCCAATCACAAGCGGCCATCCTGCCGAGCCTGCCCTTGGCGCCACCGGAGGTCACCGCGACTGGCGCTGCACCGATCACCGAAGCGGAAGAAAATGTTTGAGTCGACGCGGTGCTGGAACTATTTGGAGTGCGGTGACATGTCACCGCTTTAAAGCGCGGACGTGTCCGCGCACTCCAAAACCAACACTGGATATGAAAGCGAGCATGCGTTGTGTGGCCGTTTCGATTACGATCTGTTCCTGGATTGCGATCTCGAACCATTGCGCGTTCGCGGCGGTCGCGACAAAAAACGATTCGGCGCAAGCGGCCTGCCCGTTTCATTCCAAACCTGAAAAGCAAAAGGAACAATCGTCGCAGGTGCAGTGCTGCAAAGTCCTGCGTGCCGTTGTTCCAACTATCTCGAAGAGTTGGGCACCAAGTGATGGCGATTTTTCCGATATCTATTTTCGCTTCGAGGAGTGCAGACTGCTCGCACATTTCCGCGATGAGCTTGCACCGCTGTTGCTGGACACCGGGCCGCCCGGCGCGTTCTCATTTGCTGAATTGATCTTGCAGCGGAGCCTTCTCGCTCACGCCCCACCAACTGTCGCTTAGAACGCAAGCAAACGCGTTCTGTTTGTAGGGCAACCGCTCCGGTTGCCGTTTTATACAGCTGGCAGGCGAGGCGCCTGCCCTACAACCAGACGAAATGAGAAAAGAATTTGTAGTTCTAATCGTGAGCGCAGCTGCGCTGGCCATGACCACGATGGCGATCGGCCAGCAGTCTGGTCGTCAGCACGATCACGAGCAGGAGCAGGAGCAAGAGAAGAAACAGAAATACACGTGCACGATGCATCCGGAAGTTGTGACGGATCATCCCGGCAATTGTCCGAAATGCGGAATGAAACTCGTGCCTCTGAAAAAAGGCAAACGTCCAACGCCCAACTCCGATAAATCGCGAGCAGGCGTCGAACGCTCAACCTCGAGCTCAGACCACATGATGCACGATGGAACCGAGATGGCAGTGTCGCATCATCACCACGGCGGCCACGAGATGCACGCGCCTTCACATGAGGGCCACGAAATGCAGATGGAAATGCGCTCATCCATCGATCTTGCCGAACCAATGAGCCGCGAAGGCTCGGGAACAAGCTGGTTGCCGGATTCCAGTCCGATGTATGCCAGAATGTTCATGTTCGATGACAACATGCTCATGTTGCACGGCGCAATTTTCCCGCGTTACACCAACGTAAGCACCCGACGCGGCGACGATCGGATCGATGCGCCGAACTGGTTCATGGCGATGTTTTCCCATCCGCTTGGCGAAAGCACGCAGATCGGCGCACGTTTGATGATGAGCCTCGATCCATTAACCGAGCAAGGCCGCGGCTATCCGCTTTTGTTTCAAACTGGCGAATCGTGGAACGGCCAGCCGCTGCACGATCGACAACATCCGCACGATCTCTTCGACGAATTGTCGCTAAGCCTGTCGCAAAAATTCGATCGCGATCTGAGCGCGTATTTTTATTTCGGTTACCCGGGCGAACCGGCGCTCGGTCCGCCTACATTCATGCATCGCCCATCAGCCATGGATGATCCCGACGCGCCGCTCGGCCATCACTGGCAAGACTCAACGCATGTCACGTTTGGAGTGGCTACGGCCGGTCTGGTTTGGAGAAATGTGAAAATTGAAGGCAGCATTTTCACAGGCCGCGAACCGGATGAAGACCGCTACAATTTCGACCAGCCGGATTTCGATTCGTACAGCGGCCGAATTTCCTGGAACCCGACGCAAAATCTGGCGCTGCAGGTTTCGTACGGTTACATCAAAAGCCCCGAAGCGCTTGAGCCGGACCTGAAACGGCATCGCACTACGGCGTCAGTCATTTACAACCTCCCGCTCCGACATGATAGCAACTGGTCAAACACGTTCGTGTGGGGCCAAAACCACGACACCGGCGAAGGCAAAACGCAGTCTTTCCTGGTTGAATCCGATTATCAGCGCGGGCGCGACACTGTTTATCTGCGTTGGGAACGGGTGGAAAAATCCGGTCACGAGCTCGTTCTAAATCCAGCAGCTGACACGCGCATCTTTCCTGTGAGCGCTTACACGGTCGGTTATGTGCGTGACTTGTCGCACGGCAACGGTCTCGACGTCGGCCTAGGAACTCAGTTCACGATCAACCGTCGGCCGGACACTCTTGATCGCTATTACGGCGACGATCTTGGCTACGCATTCCAATTTTTCCTCCGCATCCGTCCCTCGCTGCACAGTCACACTATGCATCAACACGGCGAGCAGGCTGTCGCCGGAATGGAAAAATAAATGGTAGGGCGCGACCTCAGCTTGCTCGCCGTGGCGAGGGCGCGCCGTGCATTCACAAGGAACGATAGCTTGGGCAGCCCTCGAATTAAACATGACGGCTGGGAAGCCGTCACTCGTTGGTCGCTTCTCATCTCGCGAATCACGCGAATGAACGCGAATCAGCAATGGCGGCGCAGCCTTCACCTACTTAAGCGGAATAGCCGGCAAGCGCTTGAGCATCTTGTTGGTTGGATCGACGATGATCCCGAAGTGGTAGGGCGCGACCGCCGAGCGCGCCGCACATTCACAAGGAACGATGGCTTGGGAGGGGCCACTTTCTAGAGTAACAACGGTGCCGAACGCAACTTCATTTTCTTGAGATCAAGCATCGCCAGCCTTCCACCGACAATGTTTGGCGCGTCCCGGCGAGCAAGTCGGCCGAGATCGAACTCGTCATCGAGCCGTGGACAACGAAACCGTAAAAGTTGCGCACCACTCGCGGGCGCGCCGGAAATTGTGGCGCTGGGAGAACTCCTGAGAGAGCGCAGAAAAAATCGCTTCGATTTGTTGCGCGTGCCGCCACCAAAAACTGCGGCGACATTGGTTTTTGGCGGCGACGTAATCCTCGGCCGCAGTTGCGCAGCAAAGATTGGAAACGGGATAGATCCTTTTGTCGGTATCAGGGCTGTGCTGGTCGGCGCGTCGTTCGCCGCCACAAATTTGGAATGCACGATTTCGAATCTCGGCTACTCCACGCAACGCTATGCATTCCGCGCTCCGGCGCGCTCAGCGCAATTGCTTCGCGCCGCCGGATTTCAGGCCATGGGATTGGCAAATAATCACGCACTCGATTTCGGGACCGCGGCATTGCGCGACTGCGCAGCGTCTTTATCTGGTGAGAAGATTGAGCCAGTCGGGCTTGGAACACCAACCGGCAACGCTTGCGCGCCGAGTTTCTTCTCTGTGCGCGATCGAAAGAAAATCGCAGTCCTAGCGATCAGCGACGTTGGCCCTGCCGCAGGATCTGAAATCGCAGCAGCATCCGATCGAGTCTGCCTGAGCGGCGCGATCGCCAGTGCTCGTTCGCGCGCAAGCCTCGTGGGTTGCATGGTCCACTGGGGAATTGAAAACACCGCGAATATCACTGACGAACAGCGCGAACTCGCCCGATGGCTAGTGGACCATGGAGTTGATCTTGTGGTTGGCTCGCATCCGCATCGTGTTCAGCCGCTCGATTTTTAACATGGCTGCCCAATCGCGTATTCGCTGGGTAATCTCGTCTTCGATGGCGCCCCATCGATCGCGTCGTGGAATCGCGGCGCGCTACTCGAGATCGGTGTAAACCAAAATGGGAAAGTTTCGTCAGCCTCCCTGATCCCACTTATTCTTGAAACCGGCCTCCCGCGGATGGATTTGGCAGCGGATAAAACCGACCTCGGCAGCGCTGAAGGTGTTCCGAGCTCGGCAGCCGTCACTCCTTGATGCCTTGTCATCGCGCGCGAGATGCGTGAAAATTGACGCTCCGTGGCTCTGCGACTGCCAAAACAGAATTATCAGGACATCGAACGCATCATTGAGTTCGATTTTGTTCGCGCGACGGAAGCGGCGGCGCTGAACTCATTGCGCTGGCTCGGTCGGGGTGACAAGGAAGCTGCCGACGCAGCCGCGTGCGATGCCATGCGCGGCATGTTCGATCTCATGAATATCTGCGGCGAAGTCGTCATTGGCGAAGGAATCAAGGACGAAGCGCCGGGCATTTTCAAAGGCGAACAGCTCGGCACCTGGATTCCAGGTTCGCCGCAGTTCGATATCGCCATCGATCCAATCGATGGGACAACCAACATCTCTAAAGGCGCGCCAAACTCGATCAGTTGCATTGCGGCGGCGAGCCCGGAGGAAGGAGTGAAGGTTGCGTTACGAGATATTCCCTCATTCTACATGTCGAAGCTGGCGTACGGGGCGCGGGTCATCGATTACATGAAAAAACGCGGCGACTCGCTTCAAATCGAGATGCCGATTGCGGAGATGCTGGCGATTGTCGCGCGCGCGGTGGACAAACGCGTGCAGGACGTGGCGGTGATGATGCTGGACCGACCGCGACACAAGGAGATCGTCGAACAAATTCGCGCCGCCGGCGCGTCTTTGCGCATGATCGGCGACGGCGACATCGCTGCGGCCATCGCGCCGTCGTTGCCCGACCCCGATGTTGATCTTTACATGGGCATCGGCGGTTCTCCCGAAGCGGTGCTGGCGGCTGCCGGGATCAAATCTCTTGGCGGCGACATGCAAAGCAAAATGTGGCCACGCGATGAGAAGGAGCGAAAAAGATTGATCGCCGACGGCTACGAAAAAGATCTCGACCGCGTTTATTCGGCAGACGATCTGGCCAACGGCCAGAACATCATTTTCTGCGCGACGGGAATCAGCGACAGCGCGTTACTGCCAGGTGTGCGGGCACGCGGTGGCGTCACGGCAATAACCCATTCAATCCTGATGCGGGTCAAGAGCAAGACAGTTCGTTTCATCCGCGCCCGACACAATCTGCAGACAAAAACGATCCGGCTCCGGTCGGATAATCGCGAACATATCATTTGACGTACTTCTCCTTAATTACAGCAATCGTCGCGCTCGCAACCGAGGTTCTGGTTTTCCTGTCGCTCATGGAAATGTCTCCCTTCGGTAAAGGTGGCAGCGATATTGTTTGGGGGTTGCCATTCTTTGGATTTGTAATTTTTGCGCTCGCGACTTCTGGGTTCCTCGCGGGACTTAGCGCCAGACGTCGCCCGACACGGGCGTCGAAATTGGCTACGACGGGCTTATTATTAAACGGTATCAGCCTCGCAATTCCAATTTGGTGCTCGTTTTAGCAGTTGGTCGCCTCGTTGTTTCTGCTGGCCGCCTAACGAATCGCTGAACCAAAACGTTAGAACTTTTTTGACCGTATGCCGAATTTGGCCAGTGCAGCGATTGTCTTTTCCATTGGCAGGCCGACGACGTTGGTGGATGAGCCTTCGATTTTTGCGATCATCTCTGCACCGGTTCCTTGCGCGGCGTAGGCGCCAGCCTTGTCGAGCGGGTTCACTTTCACAACGTACCTCTTAATCATTGCGCGGTTCAGCCGGTGTAAGCGAACACGCGAAATCTCATGAAAAACCGCCGACCTTCCGGATGTCTGGTGGTAAATCAAAACGGCCGAACAAACTTCGTGGGTTTGAGCGCTCAAGCGCCGGAGCATCTGCGCGGCCTCCTCCAAGTCCGACGGCTTACCGATAATTTCATTTCCAAGCGCGACGAGCGTATACGCTGCAATGACAACGGCATCGGGCCGCGTTTGTGCGATGGACATTCCCTTGCGAATGGCATTCCAGAGCGTGAGCTCGCGTAATGTAACAGCAGCATCAAATTTTTCGGCGAGCCGCGGTGGCGCGATTTCAAATTCAAATCCAGCGCCGGAAAGCAATGCAGCTCGCCTTGGTGAACTCGATGCCAGCACAAGTGAAGGCATGGCTCGGTAACTGTAACGGCAGGCGTGTCGCCTGCAAAATGCGGTACCTGCAGCCGACACGGCTGCCTCTACAGAAACTGTCTACGCTCTTCGCCGAAAATGTTTGCGCTATGGCTTGGGCGAAACAGTCGGCGCCGCGTTTTTGTTAAAGATATCCGGCAGCTGTGTTTCTTTAAAATTAGCAGGTACAGTAAATTCGTTGTCGGCAATCGAATCGAGGCTTACACCTGTGACGGTGGTCGTAATTTCCGTCAGATGCCCCGAATCGCTGGCGCCGTGCTCGCTTGCATGGTTTTCTTTATCGACGATCATGCGCATCCGGATCGGCAACCCAGGGAAATCGCGAAAATCGGGCATTTTCGTATTCGCCGCGTCCCAAAGTTCAGATTTGATCGATTGGAGTTGCGCCAGGACAGCACCGCCGTTCGGATACTTCGGAGCGATCCAATAGGTCGCCTTAAAATCGGGTCCTTCGTAGGTGTATTGCTCGGTATCGTAGCCGTTGATCATTTCCCTTTGGCCAGTCGGTGTCAGTCTGGGTTTGTCGGCGCCTGCTTTGTTGCTGCTGAACTTGTTTAACATATCCGCAATGGCTCTCATTTTCTCCGGCGAAATACGGACGATAGTCTTTTGGTCGTTCAACAGATTGATCAGCTCGCCAGTTCGTCCATCGAAAATTGCAGTGACTTGCGGAGAAGCATCAATACGCGCTTTGTCGCCTTTGACCCTGATGGTCATATTGGTAGTGGCGACTGCAGTGGGAGTTGCTTGCGGCTTTTGAGCGTGGCTTGCGGGTTGTACCGTTGTCGAATAAACGATCGTAAGGTCCGCGCGGACCGTAAGGACGACAAAAGCAGTCACAACCAGCGAATAGAATGCAGCCTTCATATCTCAGACATTTAGATCCCGCCGTCGATCAATATGGCTGGTTCGCGCGGCCCGTTACACAGGCTTCTGCGTCTTCAGCAGCTTGATCGCGTCGCGTAGTTCGGCAGCGCGCTCGTAGAGCTCCTTTGCGATCGCAGTTTGCATCTCGCGTTGCATGACCTCCAATTTCGAAAGCGGACGCTTAGCCTTCACTTCCTCAAGCCACTCATCGAGAAATGCGATCTCCGAGCTTTTTGACACCAACTCCGGAAAATTTGACTGTTGCAAGAAATCTACAATCGCCTCGCGGCCGCGCTCAATTTCGGCTATGGCCTCGGCAAATTTTCCCTGGCCAAGCAGAATGGATGCCTTGGCTCGCGTATTCATCATAAGCACGTAAGGCCGGAACTGTTGCAGGGCCCAGGAAAATTCCTCGCGTTCTGTATGGTCGGCGACAAAAGTAAAAAGATCGAGATTGCGTTGCGTGTCGCGCACCACACCTTCGAAATCGTTGATCTGAAAGAGGCTCAGGTAACGATGATAATATTGGATGCCTTCCTGTTGAAGCTCCGCGCATTGCTCAGGTGTAAGCTCGTAAGCGTCGCCTTTCTGTCCGGCGCGGTCCGCCCGTTTTTGATAATATTCCAGGAGCGATTCGCAATTGTGTGGACGCCGGCCATCTGGCCGCCCGATCATCTCCATTTGCAACACGCCGAGATCGACCCGGAGTTGCAATTTCTCACGGCCATCGAGGCCGGCGATCTTGCGCACTTTGATGCTGCCGCTCTCATGCGGCCAATCTTTCAAGATGGTGTTGAGATCCAAACTCATCGTAAACAAACATCGAACACTTCGCCTTGCCTTGTCAATAAATCGTAAGGATGGCGCGCTGCGGTCGCAGTGTAATGTGCTTAGCGCCAAAGGCGCTATGCAAGCTTTTAGCCCGGGGCATCGCCCCAGGGATTCACGGCACCCAGAAAACCGCTAGCGCTGAAAGCGCGGTTCACAGGTGACGTCATTCGTTCCATAGTTGGCACGACATTGATTTCCGCGATCGCTATTTTTGGGATTCAGAACCATCACTGAACTGAATCGCGCTTTCAGCGATTGGTTACCCGGATGATTGGATTCCTGGGGCGATGCCCCAGGCTGGCGTGAGACAGCGCCTTTGGCGCTAAACACATACCGCAGGGCGATGTCCGTACTACAGCGGGTTTGGCACGTGGCTCGCCTGCCACTACAATATTGCCTCGTGGAAAACGCAATCGACTCGTTTATCCGTTTCCTCGCGGTCGAGCGCGGCCTTTCAGAAAATTATCAAGTCTCCACCCAAAGGTCGCTGACCGACTTCGCGCAGTGGTGCGCTACCAGTAAAAAAATCGATAATCCGCGTGGCGTGACTCTGCCGGTCATCAGCGAATATCTCGCCGATCGCAAACGAGGCGGCCTTTCTGCGTCGTCAATCAAGCTGATTGTGGTGGCATTGAAGATTTTTTTTCGGTTTTTGGCCGCAAAAGGAACGATTGAATGGGATCCGGCTGAGGCGTTGGCCCTGCCACGGATCGAGCGTTATCTCCCCGAAACACTAAATGAATTGCAAGTGGAGCAGTTCCTGGAAAGCATTGACCTGAAAGCTGTTCACGGATTGCGCGATCGCGCGATGATCGAGCTGCTTTACGCAAGTGGCTTGCGCATTTCCGAATTGGCAAATGCACGGCTTGAGAATTTCAATTTCGAAGAGCGCGTTGTGCGTGTGACTGGGAAAGGAAACAAAACCCGGCTGGTGCCGGTAGGTCGAAAAGCATGCGAAGCGCTGGCGGCCTATCTGTCGGTGGAGCGGCCCAAACTGGTAAAACCCCGTAGCAGCAGCGAAATCTTTCTTTCTGAACGAGGCAGCAAGTTAACGACGGCGCGTATCTGGCAGATCGTGAAGAAACACGCGCGGCACGCCGGGCTGGAGAAGAACGTTTACCCTCACCTTCTCCGCCATAGTTTCGCCACGCATCTGCTCGGAAACGGCGCCGATTTGCGGATTATTCAGGAGATGCTCGGCCACGCCGATATTTCGACGACGCAAGTCTATACGCATGTCGATCAACAGCGGCTTAAAGCTGTGCATCGGCAATTTCATCCTCGGGCATAACTTTCATTTCTTTACGGACACGCGGTCAGGCCGCAAGAATCCTTCGAGCTCCGATTATTTAAATTTCGCAGCGCGACTGCTGCCGCTACAGTTCCGCTTCCATGAGACACCTGATGTTCCTAATCATCGCGCTCGCCGCGGCATTCGCTGGGTGGTACTACTGGAATCTTTCCCAACAAATTTCGAGCGCGCCAGTGAGCGCGCTTCTGCCTCGGGAAACAATTTTTCTGGCACACATGCCTGACTTCAACCGAACCCGCGATGAATGGTATCGCAGCGATATTTACCAGCTCTACCACGAACCCGCAGTCCAGGATTTTCTACGCAAGCCGCTGGGCAACCTTCCAAAGACAGATGCGGCTTCCCAAACACTCCGCGAGATCGAACAGCTCGATCCGAAACACGCCTTCCTCGCCTTGACCTCGATGGATAACAACAATCCAAGATTCGTTGGTGGTTTCCGTTTTCGTGGCAGCCAGGAAGACGCTGAGCGAATCATCAGCAGATGGCGCTCGGGTTTTTTGGGACAAACCCAGGCAGCGAAACGCGAGAAGCTGCAATACCAGCGCCATGAAATCGAGCTGGTCACCGCGGCTCCGTTTACTGTCGCGACCACTTACGATCGTCCGTGGTTTTTTGCGGCAACGGACCTGACCGAATTAAAGGCGCTGCTCGATCGCGCTGATCACCGAGCTAAGAATCCGGACGCCACACTCGAAAAAGACGAAGCGTATCGTGAAGCCGTCTCGCACCGGCCCTCGAACTACGCGGTGTCCTTTTACTTGCAGCCAAAAATATTTTCCGAACGGCTGGCAGCGTTGCGCGCTGCTGTTCGATCAACACCGACGCCCAGCGAGACGACGATGTTAGAGAAAATGCGCTGCATCGCCGGTTCGATACGGTTCGATAACGGGAAAATACACGACGTGCTTTTTCTCGGCATGCCGAAGCTGGAGCACGAAGCTACGCTCACTCGGTCTTCCGTCTCGCTCGGTACGAAAGAGACATTTTTTTATCTATCGATGCTTCTCAATCTCGGGGAGAAAATCGACACACTGAACCAGGCGGCGGCCTTTGCTGGCACGAAAGTTTTTCAGGCGCTCGCCGATAGCGGGATCAGCGCTGATGATTGGAAGGCTTCATTTGGCCTGGAGCTAGCATCGCTGGCGGACTGGCCGTCGAGTGCGCATTGGCCATCTTTGCTCCTGACACTACCAGTCACGGACGCGGCCAAAGCCGGGAAGATCACTGATGCCCTCATACGCGCTGATGAAGGTGCGATTTGGACGCAAACAGAGAAGGACGGCGTGCGCTATTTTTCGAAACAATCGGCTGCGAGCCTCGTGGCGATCGTTCCGACGATCGCCCTGTCGAATCAGATTCTTGTAGCTGGTCTTAACCCAGTCTCGGTTGAAGAGGCAATGAAACGCAGCGGATCAGGCTCGGCTGGTCTTTCCGATTCCACAACTTATAAAGCCGCCGAGCGATTGCTGTCGGCGCCAACGAATTTTTTTGCCTACGTCGACAGTGCGCTGCTGTACTCCCGTCTGGACGCTTCGCTGCGTCCAATGTTGTTAATGGCTGCGGCTTTTATGCCGGCCGTAGCTGGTTCCATCGATGCTACTAAGCTCCCGTCGCCGGAGGTCATTACGAAGCACTTAAGCCCTATTGTTTCGTCGCAACGATACGATCATGACGGCTACGTAGCTGAGTCAATCGGGCCAATCACGCTTGATCAATCGGCAATTGCCGTGGCCATTCTTAGCAGCCTTGGCAGGGCACGACAGAAAATCGGCACCGGCGTAAGCGGCTGGAGCACTGTTCCAGCGGCCACGCCGCAGGTGACACCCAGCCCATCCCCTACTCCCTAGGTCGGCGTGGGACCGCCGGGTCGTGCCAGGCAGGCCGGCAAGCTTGGCGCGCCGGGATCCTGCTGTGTCATTTCGGCACTTTTTGCGTTTCCAGCCGTGAACGAAGAAAACTGCTGCAGTTTTTGGAAAACCTGCTATCTTTTTCGCCCTATGGCTATTCTAAAGAAAAATGCATTCTCCCGTCGTGTTCCCGACCTGGTAACTGAGGAGCTGGTTGCTGTCCTCTCCAGGCGCTCGTCTTTTGAGTTTAAGCAGCTTTTCGACATCGTGCATGAGAATCTGCGGGCCCGGAACGCTGCCAGCGGCGGCGAAGAAATGCTGCGGCTGCGAGCTTACGAGAAATTACAGAATCTTGTGGCGCGGGGCGCGGTTAGGAAGAATGGCAAGAAATACAAGGGTTTGCCATCGGCTTTGGCCAATGCGATTGCCCAGCAGAATGGTCATCTCGCCGGGGTAAGATAAGCCTACTGTTTCACAACGAATTGGCTTCAGGCCAGATTCCCGGATGCTGCGCGAATATTTGCCGGTTCTCCTGCAAATCCTTGTCGCGATGCTGTTTGCCGTTTCTGCTCTGCTCGTCAGCGTATTGGTAGGCAAACGCGGAAAGCGCACCCGCGCAAAAGATCTGCCTTATGAATGCGGGATGATTCCGGAGGGGGAACGGCTACCGCGGTTCAGCATCAAGTTCTATATCGTGGCAATGCTTTTTATCCTGTTCGACATGGAAATCGTGT
This sequence comes from Verrucomicrobiota bacterium, assembly GCA_003218475.1. GTDB lineage: Bacteria > Verrucomicrobiota > Verrucomicrobiia > Chthoniobacterales > UBA10450 > Udaeobacter. Next base: position 11,836 of record QHNR01000056.1, read on the forward strand.
TCATGTATCCGTGGGCGGTTGTATATCGGGACGCCATCAAAGAAAGCAGCATCGTCTTCTGGAGCATGCTCGGTTTTATCGCGATCCTGATGGTAGGTTACGTTTACGCCCTCAAAAAAGGCGCGCTGGATTTCAGAAAATAACCTGCTTCCTCTGACTTCTCACGCGGCTCCGCGGCTTCTTCTGCCGCTCACGTTGCTGTTGAGCGCGCTTCTATGGGTGTTTACGACAACGGGCGGACGCCAGATTTTTGTCAAGGAGGTGCTCGGCGGCGCCTACGATTCACAGGCAGAACATTTTCTGCGCGGAGACGTGGACGTCGATGCGGACGCAATCGAGCACGAAGCAATGATCGTGAACGGCAAAGTGCGCATGTACTTCGGGCCGTTCCCAGCGCTCCTCCGTATTCCGCTCAATTTCATCTACCCTGCTGGACATGGAAAATGGTCCCGGATTTCAGGATTTTGCGCTGGAGTCATCGCGCTGTTTGCCTTTGCCGGTCTCATGCGCACGGCGCTGTGTTCGTCGCCGCTTTCACTGCGCGCCCGTGACTGGCTGGGCAACGCGTGTGTAATCGGGTTCGCGCTCGCGTCTCCCTTGCTCTTGCTGCTTGCGAATCTTTCCATTTACGATGAGGCCATAATCTGGGGATTCGCCTTATCACTGGGCGCGATTTTTTTCGCCTTACGATCGCGAAAAGCCGAGGGTAGCGCCCTGACGGGCGCGTTGCTGGGATTTTCGCTCTGTGCCGGTTGTGCTTTGCTCTCCCGAGTCACCTTTGGCGCGCCTTTCATCCTGATCGCCCCATTTCTTGCTCTGGCAATTCGGCCAGAGAATCGAATCATTAATCTCGCGGCGCTCCTCCTCCCGCTCGGCGCTGCGCTCGCTTTTTACATTTGGTTGAGCTGCGCAAGATTCGGAAGCCCCTTCGGAATAAACTTCGACTACTACATCAACCCGGTTCATGCCGAGTTCGCCCACAAATTTGGCGTATTCAGCCCGCGCCGAATTCCTCACAGTTTCGCTGACTATTTCAGCCTGCGTTTTCCGGCTGTCCAGAGTGAGCCGCCTTTTTTAGCGGCGGATCGCCACTCCTATGATTACCCCTCACTCTATTCCAATGACTTCAGCGAAGTATATCTTCCGCTGCCGTGGTGTTCTAGCTGGCTCGTTTTCGGTGCAATCATGGGAATCATATGTTTGGTTCGCCGCATTGGTGCCGACGCCTTCGAGCGAGTTGCGGCTATGGCCCTTTTTGGCCAATGCCTCTGCATTTTATCATTTTTTTTGCTCGCCCAGCGTTACGCCGCCGATCTCTATCCTTTCCTGATCTTCTGTCTTGTCATCTTTCTCTGTTCGGGTGGCGTGGCCTTGCTACGGTCACGTCATTTAATGATCGGGCTTATCGCTGTCTCGGTCCTCTTGAACTCGCTTGCGACCATTTCCTGGCTAATCGACGCTGATCAAAACGTGCCGCCGACAACCAAAGCGGCCTGGGAAAAACTCTTGGGGCGACACTCATTAGAAAAGCGGAAGTAGGAAGTCATGACGACTCACGAAAAGCATGACACTGCCCGGCAATTTTGGATCGCAGCCAGTCTGTCGCTGTTTGCCGCGCTCGCTTTTTTCTTTTCGACCAACGCTAAGCTGCGCGATCTGGATTACACGAGCCAGATTGCTTCGGCTTTGCTGCGTGGACACCTGGGTTTGACGGAAAAGCCGCCCGAGTGGCTTAACGAGATGATCCCACACGGAGAACGGTACTATTCAGCATTTCCACTCGGAGCAGTGGTTAGCATGGTCCCGGTCGGACTTCTGCAGAAAGCAGGCCTAATCCAGAATTTTCCCGGACACGTGTTGGCCGCATTCATTGCCGGCTCTTGTGTTTATTTCTTTTTTCAACTCGCAAAGGCATTTGGATCCAATTATTCCAAGTTCGACAGCAACTCATTGGCTCGGCAGATTTTGCTGGCCTTGTTCCCCATTTTTGGGACGTGGACGTGGTGCAACCTCGGGTTCGGCGGCGCGTGGCAAATCGCTCTCGGTCTCGCGTTACTGGGAGAAACTGCAGCGCTCTATTTCACCTTGGTGCGACCGTCCCCTTTTGTCGCGGGAGCGTTCTTCGCGCTGGCTTTTGGCAATCGCACCGAGCTGCTCATCACGTTACCCCTTTATCTTTACTTTCTCTGGCGCCGCTCAAGCCCAACCACGCTCAACTTGTCCCGCATTAGCGGGATTAAACAAGAGCTTGGGGGAAATGGGCCCATGGCGATCCGCTTTCTAAGTGTGCCAGCAACTCTCGCGCTCCTGACCGGTGCTTATAACTTCGCGCGATTCCATTCAATTTTTGATTTTGGCTACCTCCACATCCCGGAAGTGCGCCAAGAACCTTGGTACGAGCACGGGCTCTTTTCGATCCATGCCATTCCCTGGAATATCTACACGATGCTCTTTCAAGGGTTCGAGAGTACTTCTTACTTTCCTTACATCCAACCAAATGGATTTGGCTGCTCCATTTTGCTGGCCAGACCGTTCCTATGCCTCCTTTTTCGAGAGGGCGGAAGATACAAAGGCACCGCATGGATGGCGATAGCCCTCTTAACGCTCGTTCTTTGGTGTCATGGAAACCCCGGAAGCTGGCAATTTTCGTATCGCTACGCCATGATTCTCCTTCCGTGGATGTTTCTTGTGCTGACAGGCAACGGCCCAGCGAAAATCAGCGTAAGCGAAATCTCGCTTTTCGTGGTTTCGATTGCGATTAACGCGATGGCTACTTGGCAATTTCTTTGGACCGACCAAATCCAGCCTTAGCATCCACGGAATGCGAGGCATGGAAAACGTGCGTCACGATTGTTTTCTCGATCGAGCTCGCCGATTCTTTGGCAGACATCCGTGGTCGTCTGCGGGTAAAGAAAGGCCAGTCGAACGTTTGACGGAAAAAATCGCGCGTTTAGGATTTGCGCCTACGCCTGCACCCCGAAGTCGCGGCAGCCGGCGGCCGAAGACGGGTGCGGATCATAGATTGAGGATTTGGGAATGTTAGCTCTGATTTATTTCGCGTTGGCCATTTGTGTCGGCGACTTTCTTTGCCGACGTTTTTATCGGTTCGTGTCGGTTGCGCATCGGTGCGCGGCAGCATTACTCGTAGGGCTACTAATCAGTTCGTGGTTCACCTATTTGGCTGGACTCGCATTTGCATGGACGGCGAGGCCGCTCTTATGGGCTAATCTGTTGTTCTTTCTGGCAGTGCTCGCGCTGCTGACCTGGCCCAAATGGAAGCACAGAATGGTTAAAGCCGCTCCAGACGCGGCTCACAGCTCCGAAACCGCCGAAACATATGTTCCACGCCCTAATGGCTCTGGCATAGCTGACTGGTTAGTCATTGCTGGATATGTGGTCCTCGTATCATGGATGATGTTTGCTTCGTTTAATTCCAGTGGTGGCAAGCTAAAGATCTCCAACCCCGAGTATAGCGATTTCGGGCCCAATACTGCCCTCATGCAGAGCTTCGCAGTGGGACATAACTTTCCAACTGAGTACCCGCACTTCTCAGGCGACCGCATCCGTTACCATTTCCTCTTCTACTTTCAGGCGGGAAACCTTGAATTCCTCGGGCTCGATCCGGCTTGGAGTCTGAATCTGCTTAGCATAACCACGCTGGTGGCGATGCTCATCGTCGTGATCACACTCGGCGAAATGCTTTTCAATTCCCGTACTGTCGGGCGGCTCGGCTCTCTCCTCTTCTTCTTTTTCGGCTCGCTTTCTTACGTTCCGTTCCTTCACAAGCAGGCCTCAATCCGCGCTGCGATCGAAGCTGTTAAGCACCAAGGCGAATTTCTCCCAAGCATTTTCCCATATCGCGGGGAAACGTGGGGCACCTGGTCGCAAGTGACCTATCTCAATCAGCGGCATTTCGCCAGTGCGATTGGCATTTTAATGCTGGTGTTGGTTTTCCTAGTCATCCAATACCGCGCCCGGGTGGCAACGCGAAGCAAGCCACTCTCTTCTCCCGACACTGTCCGGCCGGAGCCGGATCCGTTGGTTGAAACTCCGGCGCTGGCAGTGTCCGACGATACCACTTGCCGCGAAATCTTCTCGGAGTCACAAACGGAACCTGCTTCGGTGCCCATCGCAACAGAAGTAAAGTCGCAAAGAATGGGTACGGCAGAATCTTTCCGCGCCACCGTACCAGACTTCATCTTTTCAGGGGTACTATTAGGCCTCATACCAATGTGGAATAGCGCCGTGTTTATCGCTGCCGCGGCTGTGTTAGCAGTGCTGTTCGTGTTATTTCCACTGCGGCTGCAAATGCTGGCTCTGGCTATCACCGCGGGCCTGATCGCTCTGCCACAGATGCTCTATTTGGGCACTGGCAGCGGCCGGGCACAGATGCCGCGCCTACTTCACTGGGGTTATATGGTTGAGCAGCCTACCGCCCAGAACGTGTTGAAGTATCTGAGCTTCACCTTTGGTTTTAAGTGGTTATTGATCGCGTTAGCGTTGATTTTCGGTGGCAGCCTGCAAAGGCGGTTTTTTCTCGCAGCTTTAAGCCTTCTTGCCGTTGCGTTTTCTTTTCAGTTCACCATCGAAGTGCTTGCCAACCAGAAGTTCCTGCACATCTGGGTAATCATCGCCAATCTGTTTGTGGCCTTTGCTCTCTGGCGTCTGTGGCACTTCTCATTACGCGGGACTACAGTGCCGGGAAAACTCGTTGCGTCTGTTCTCTTCCTGCTAGTGATTCCGGGTGGGATCATTGATTTTTTTCCGATCCACAACACGGGCTGGAGCGAAGTGACTTATAAGAACGATCCACTGATCGATTGGCTCAAGAAAAACACGAAGCCGCGCGATATCTTTCTGACAGATCGCTTCGTCAATCATCCTATCTTGATGGCTGGACGGCGGGTCTTGTATGGCTGGCCTTACTACGGATGGTCAGCGGGTTACAACGCGAGCAAGCACGACAAGCTTTACACAGAGCTGTTCGAGGGCAAGGACCCCTGGAAAGTATATCATCTTTTGAAAGAGAATGGCATCAGTTATGTGGCCTACGACAATGCGGTCCGGCAGGGTCAGTTCATCAAGCGACCAAACGACCAACTCTATGCCACCTATTTTCCAAAGGTGTTTGAGGACAGCAGGTACAACGGCTTGGTAATTTACAAGGTGCCCGAGACATCGCCTCCCAAGCTCAGCGCCCTGCCCGAAGGTGTTACTAACATGTTTGAAGGCGGCAAGGGAAGCGGCAAAGGAGAATTCGATTCACCCCTCGGAATGTGCATTGATGGCAGCGGAAATATTCTGGTCGCCGACACTGGTAACGGGCGCATCGAGAAATTCTCGCCGACTGGCAGTTTTCTTAGTGTTATAGCAAGTAAGGGAAGCGGCCACGGGCAATTAGCTGAGCCGAACGGAATCGCCCTTGACCGCAGTGGCAATATTTACGTAGCAGAAGTCGGGTCAAATCATCGTGTGCAGAAGTTAGCTCCCGATGGGACATTCATCGCCGAGTGGAAAGGGCCCGACGCCGGATTTTATGGACCGCGCCGTATCGCTATTGGCCCGGATGACTCTGTCTATGTCGTCGATCAAGGCCGGGCGCGAATCGTTAAGTTGAGCCCGGATGGACGGGTGCTGACGCTTTGGGGCAGCAAAGGGAATGGCGACGGCCAGTTTGACGACCACACTTCGGTCGCGGTTGATGCCACCACCAACAAGGTTTACGTCGCGGATCCGCGTAACAAACGGATACAGGTATTTGACTCGAATGGGAGGTTTCTAACTAAATGGGTAATCCCGGAATGGGGACAGCCAGCTGGCTTCGAAGATTTGATCGTTGATTCGAAAACAGGTCGGTTATATGCATCCAGCGCACGCATGGACGCAGTGCTCGTTTTTGATTTGAATGGAAACAGAATTGGCACGTTGACGCCAAAGCCGCCGGATCGGTTCGGCGGCCCATCAGCCCTGGCTTTGTTTAATCGGAAGCTCTACGTCCTAAACATGTATGGGAATAGTGTAAGTGCGCTCGATCTGTAAACGGATAACAACCCATCGCATCGCATAATCCGACGCCACTTTAGCGTTTTGATTCTGCGGAACCGATGCCCAGTCTTATGGACCTGTCTCAGAGAAAATCGCGACTTCTTACATCCCGCGTTCTGTTACTCGGCTTTTCAGTTATTAGTCTGGTAATCTGCGCCTGGGCTGGCGCGGCGCACTACCGGAAATTGGCTTGGGGAGACCCGTGGCAACCGATCGGGTGGTTGCTTAGCATGTTCTTCTTGCTTTGTGCCTTCCTGCCAGATCCCCGCGGCCTGGCGACCGGTTTCAAGTCTCTTGTAAAACCGAAAACAGCATTCTTTCTCTTCTGGATCCTGTTCTTTGTAGCCTCGCACCTCTGGAATTTCCAGACGGCGCCGTGGAACGGAGACGGACTTTTTGACGAGTCCGGCAATGACCTCGGGTATCTAAAAACTAACGTTATCGGTCATCCATATCAGGCGTCCTATTTTCATGGGGTTATTTCGCGAGAGACCCTGTTTCATTACTATGTGTGGGGTTTTCTTAAGCTATTTGGCTTTAATATCCTGTCGTACGAAGCAGCGCTCTTTGTTATTTGGCTGACGGCCTTTGTGTTCGCGCTCTTGCTAGTTGACTTGTTTTTCAGGTCTTACGTGGTGACATCTATTACCGCGCTGGTTTTTAATTTTCTTCCCTTTGCCTTCATCTACACTTTCGTTGGATACCGTTATCCGATGACGGTGGCTTTAGCTGTTGTGTCTCTCTACTTTTTGCACGCAGGGTTTAGGAAGGGCTCGCCATTTTGCCTTTCGCTAGGCGGCATCGCTGCGGGCCTTTGCCTGGCCAGCTCCATACCCGGGAAGCAATATGTGCTGGCGCTTGTGATTGCGGCGCCGCTGTATGCCGTGTTTTATCGGAGGAGCTTAAAGCGAACCGTCATGTGGAACTCGCTGGCCCTTATCGTTTATAGCTTTTTGGCGGCTGCCACGCCAATTCTCTGTTACATCATCTTCAATCGCGGATCCTATACATATTATGAAGGCGCGTACCTTCACCAATTCTTTGACGCCGTGCGGGGAACCCCGGCCCCTAATGATATGCGATATTATGTCACCGGGCTCTGGAAGTGTTTTTTTGCTGCCCAGTATTGGCCTCGGCTTTTGTTTCCGGATTTTTTGCCTATTCCGTTGCCATATTACTGGTTCTTAGTCCCGGGAGTTGTGCTCGCAGTCTGGGAGAAGCGTTTTGAGGTCCTGCTGCTGGCAACGCTTCCAGTCGTAGGAGTATTTGTTACGGGGGGAGCTGCCGTTGAGCAGCGGCTGTTGCTTGCAATCCCGTTCTGGATCATTCTAATGAGCTTCACGTTTGCCGCGTTGCTGAAGCTTCGGCCGTGGCCGGGCGTCCAAGTCGTTGCCTGCGCCCTAGGAGCGCTCATACTGCTAGACGGGCTGGTCCCATCCGTTCGATACATCTATAGCAAGACCACAAGCCCGTTTTCGGTCGGCCAGTTTGCGCAACATCAGGTCGCTGTGTCACGGTTCTTAAAACATGTCGTAGCCGGCCAGGAGCACCCCGGTCCTCCTCACCTCGAACGCAACGAGTTGAACCGCATCAAAGGTCTTTCCGATCCTCCTTACGACACATTCATCTGTCAGAATGATGCTTATTCAATCATTCACCTGTTTTTGCATGATTACGATGATGACAAAATTTTGTCATTTTGCGCGGGATTGCCCTTCTCTTCTGTCATGACCGAGCAGGATGTATGGAACGCGAATAAAAAGGCGATTGCCAGCTATGCTCCCGGCAACAAGGATCTAAAGCTGATCTGGGAAAGGGACCCACAGGCAGAAAAGATCATCAGAATGTTCCAATCGCTCCGGGACATTGGAACAGAGGACTCGCTTTCATTTTCCTTTGGCGGAAGAGTAAGAACGTTTTACGTACTGAACATCCCTAGTGAGAACATTCCACAGTTTCAGCAACGCGTGAGCGGATTTCCTGCGACTCCTGACTTCACTTCCATGCCGCAAAGTGCGACTAACACGTTTCAAGGCGGAAAGGGAATTGGCAAGGGGCAATTTGATTCGCCCACTGGAATTGCTGTTGATGGAAGTGGAAATGTTCTGGTCGCCGATACCGGTAACGGCCGCATCGAAAAATTCTTTCCAACCGGAGCGTTTCTAAGCATCATAGGAACCAAAGGGAGTGGCCAAGGACAATTTTCCCAGCCTAATGGGATCGCCACCGATCGCGTGGGGAACATCTACGTTGCAGACGCGGGTAACCAGCGCGTGTTTAAACTGAAATCCGACGGAACATTTATCACCCAATGGAAAGGGCCCGAACTCGGATTTTACGGGCCGCGCCATATAGCTATTGGCCCGGATAATTCAATTTATGTCGTCGATCAGGGCAACGATCGGATCGTCAAATTCAATCCCGATGGAGCGGTGCTGGCGAGTTGGGGCAGCAAGGGTAATGGTGCCGGCGAATTCAACGATCCAACGTCAGCCGCAGTCGATCCGGCGACCAACAAAATTTATGTCAACGATCCGCGCAATAAACGGATACAGGTATTTGACGATGGAAAATTTCTGACCAAATGGTCGATGCCCGAATGGGGACAGCCGGTAGGCTTTGAAGACTTGGCCATCGATTCACAGACAGGGCGGCTGTACGCGTCAAGCACACACTTGGACGCCGTGCTCGTTTTTGATTTGAACGGCACCAGGATCGGCAACGTGACTCCAACACCACCAGATCGGCTCGACGGGCCGTCAGCGTTGGCCTTGGCAGACCGGAAGCTCTACGTCCTGAATGGGAACCGTGTAAGCGCGATTGATCTATAGCAAACAGCGAACTCTTGTATCCGATAACATCCACTTACTCCCGCAAAAGCAGAGGGGGCAGAATTTCCTATACAACTCATTCTATCGGCTCGAGCAGTGACAGATCATCGCGTTCCGGGTTCTGCGTGCCGAGAGAGATCATCCCTCACTGCTATCATCAGAATTTTGATTCGCCTCACCAGGTTCGATTAATTCCTCAATCAAGTATCGCGGTCGGCCTTTTACCTCTTCATAAATCCGAGCGAGGTATTCGCCAATAATGCCGAGGCTAATCATCAGTAAGCTTCCGATAATCAGCTCCAGGAGAATCACGGTAGCAAAGCCGCTGACTGCGCGGCCTGCAAGCTTGAGATATAACGTCTCCAGTCCCAGCAGAACTGACAAGCCCAGGAAAACCACACCCGCAAATGTCACCAGGTGCAATGGAAACGAGGAGAAGGCAGTGATTCCGATTAGAGCTAGCTTGAGTCGTTTTAATATCGACCACGTTGAACGACCCGCCGAGCGTGGCACTACTTCAAAAGGAATCTGCACGGTGTTGAACCCCATCCACACGGTCATCCCTCGAAAGAACACATTGCGCTCGTGCATTTCCCGCCACGCATCGACGGCTTTGCGATTCATCAGCTTGAAATCCGATGCCCCCTTAAAATGGAATCCGGAAAGTTTGTTTAGAATAAAATAGAACAGCTGGGCGCCAAATTTACTGGATAGCGATTCGCGACCGCGTCTGTGTTTGACGGCTTCAACAATATCGGCTCCAGAGTTCTGCCACAGGCGCACCATATCCGGAATGAGGGATGGTGGATGCTGCCCGTCGGCATCTATGATAATCACGGCATCCCCGCGCGCGTGCTGCAACCCCGCACAAAGAGCCGCCTCCTTACCAAAATTTCGGCTTAGCCGCAAGGCGCGCAATGCGTGAGCAGCTTTCGCCTCAGCTGTGATCACCTGCCAACTGTTATCCGGTGAGCCATCGTCAATCAGTATCAGTTCATATGGCAGGTTGCACTGCTCCAGAGATCTGCGGACGTCTGCTATCAACACCGGCAAATGAGCGCCCTCGCAAAAAACGGGCATAACGACCGAGACGAGTAGCTGCCTCGATTGGGGGCTACGGGACCCTTCCATAAGCAGCAACTGTCGTAGCAGGCACCCACATCTTAACGCGCGCAAGCACAGGTGGCATACTCAATCTAAATTTTGCCGCGATCAAACCGAGTGGAAAAGCATGTAGGTACGGCAGCCTATGAACGTCAGTTAATCCACCTTGATACATCAACGCTGTTAAGCTTTGGAAGTCAAAATAGACCACATGCTCGGGGACTTTGAAAGAAGGCCAGCGTCGGCCCATTGTCCTTCTCAATGCCGCTCCTATATCTGGCGTAGCCACCACGATGTAGCCGCCTGCCTTCGCGTGACTGGCTAGTTGTTTAACGAAACTCAACGGCTGGTACACGTGTTCTATTACTTGGATAGCAACGATACAATCGAATTTGCGGTCAGGCGAAACTTGCTCGATTCCCCCAACGAGCACCTCGGCACCTGTTGCACGCGCGATCTCCGCGCCCTGGGCCGAAAACTCTGTGCCGACACGCCGACTGAACAACGAGCGCGCCTCGTCAAGCAGGTAGCCATAGCCGCAGCCGACTTCCAAAAGATCGCTACCAGTCAATCCGCGCTTGGCGAGATTTCGCAGTAGGCGTTTAAACGTCGCCCGCAATGCTGCTTCCTGGCCCGTGTAGCTCGTGTCTGCGTACCCGCAGGCGCCGCCTTCGTAATACGAGGATTGGCGATACACCTCTTGCATCGCGGCCTCCATCAGCCGCGGGTAAAGGTAGTGAAGTCTGCATGATTCACAGCACGCGACGCAATACGGCCCATGCAAACGAAAGGGAAAATGACGTTGATCGCTCCCGCATGCAGGGCAAGCCGGATATTCAAGCTTCGCGGAGACGTCCGCGGTACTTTCTTGTGAAATCATCTCTCCTTGCGGGTTGAACTCTCGCTGTAGAGTCGCAGAACGGCCAAACTCCACGATTCGCCTGCGAAGTCGTTGTCCATTCCGAAGATTAGCTTCATTCTCTCTTGCGGCAATCATAGCGAATTCAGATTCCGAGGCCGGATTAGACTGCAGCATGCCGATGGTTCACGGCAACCTCCTCGATCCTGCCAAGCCAGTTCCCCATATCTTAATTCATGTGCTCTCCAAATCAGATGGCCAGCGGATGGTGGTGCTTCTTTCGGGATGGATTCGCACTTGCGCGGCACGTGGGAAACGCCTATTAGCTTTACCCTCATGGTTCATCATGTCGTTCTCTACAAACTCAAGCCCGAGGTCACGCCTGCCCGCGTGGAAGCGATGATGATGAATGCCCGGATGCAGCTTCTGAAAATTCCCGAGGTCCTTAGCATCAAATGCGGGAAACGGATCGACTCCGAATCGGACTGGCCATTCTTCATCGCCATCGATTTTGAGTCGATGGATAAGTACGCCATCTTTCGCGAAGACTCGATCTTCGTGAAGTTCAATGAAGAAGTCATTAAACCGAACACCGAGGATTCTCTGACGCTGGATTTCGAGATGGATCCCGGCAAAGACGTGCGATTTTCGTGAATTGCGGATTGCGGAACGCGGATTTGCGATTGGAAAAGAGTTAACACCGATCGATTTTGCGAATCGTCAATCCGCAGTCCGCAATCCGCAATCCGCAATCGTAAGCTGTGCGCCTTGGCTATCTCTATTCCCGATATCCGGTAATTTCGCAGACATTTTGCGACGCTGAAATGCTGGCGTTGGAGCGGCGCGGCGTGGACTTGGAAATCGGCTCCATACATCCGCCATTCACCAGCCTTCGCCACGGACATAGGGGGAGTTTGTGCGCAGAAGTTCACTACGCACCGCCGCCGAGGGTTGTCCGAACGATGGCGCAGCTCGCCCGTCGTGACGGCATTTGGCCTGCCGCTCTCGTCGCGGAGCACGAGGCGCGATACGGCCCGGGCTTCAAGGCAGAACAACGCGCGCGCAACGCGCTTTTTTTCGCCGAACAGTTTGTTCGTAGTGGCGTGGCACATTTTCACGTGCATTTCGCTAGGCACGCAACGCACACCGCCCTCTTCGTGAAGGCAGTCAGCAAAATCGGCTTCAGCTTCACGGCGCACGCGCAGGACTTCATGGTTGATGTGGGCAGCGACGAACTGCTGCGCGAAATGTGCCGCGAAGCTGCGTTCGTCGTTGTGGTGAGCGACTACAGTCGCGACTTGCTCGTCCAGAAGTGCCCCGAGGCCGAAGGAAAAATTCGCCGCATCTACAACGGCATTGATCTGCGAAAGTTCCAAACTCGCCCACTAAGATCGCCGACATTGCCACGCATCTTGAGTATCGGCCGGTTGATCGAGTTTAAAGGCTTTCGCGACCTGATCGCCGCGTGCGCTGAGCTAAAGAAGCGTGCCATTCAATTTGAATGCGAAATCATTGGCGAAGGGCCGTTAAGGGGCGCGCTGCAAGACGCGATCGCGGCCGCAGGCCTCGACGGCATCGTACGGCTATCGGGAGCACTACCGCAGGAAGAAGTCGTGCGTCGCCTGATCGATTGCGATGTGTTTGCTCTCGCGTGTATCGTCAATCGCGAAGGTGCGAGCGACATTCTACCGACAGTTATTCTCGAAGCTATGGCCACCGCGCGGCCAATAGTCTCGACGCGACTTGCTGCCGTTCCCGAAATCGTCCGCGATGGCGAGAGCGGGCTGCTCGTTGCTCCAGGAGATGTCAAGGGGCTTGCCAATGCGCTCGAGTTGCTGTTGCGCGATCCGCAACTGCGAGCGCGATTCGGTGCGACAGGCAGGCGGAATGTTGAAGTGAAATTCGATGTCGATAAAACCGCTCCGCAACTCCTGGAGCTTGTCGAAGCTGCCGCAGTACCACGCGGTCCGGTTCAAGGCGCGAGTCGGGACTTGCAGCATTGCCTCCATCTCGTCTGGGAATGGCCGAACCCCAAATTGCCGGGGCTTGATCGCGAGCTCTTCGCCCTCGCGGGTGCACCCGTTCAGGTCTGGCGCTCAGGGTCAATTGCGCCCGCCAGGGGATCTGAGCGTCTCGTGCAGACGCTGGAATTCTTGCCGGATGCGATCATAATCGAAGCTGAATGGCACGCGAACCGCTCACGCGCGCATGAAACCGAGAGCTGGCGGCGCGAACTTCCGCCCGAATGCAACACCGCTGATTATCTGGAAGCTGCGCGAGTCGCGCTTTACCTCGCGCCGACGCTCGCGCGCGCGAGAATCCGTCACGTGCACGCGATGGACTCACGCGCCCTGCTCTGCGCATGGATCTTGCAGCGTCTAGCGAATATCACAATCAGCGCGACGATTGAGTCGCCACCGGCATTTGCATCGGACGTCGTGAAACGGCTGCTGGCGACCTGCATCGGCGGCCGTGTTTCGGACCCGAACATGCGAGCCGGTTTTGACGGCCGCTTCCTCGCGGAGCCGAAGTCACCCCGCTGGCGCGGACGATTTGGCCCAAGGGGAGCACACATGAACAAGCAATTTCTCCAGCAATGGCGTAACCAGCTCCAGACGTGGAGCCGATGAAACAACGGGTTTTTCGCCGTGCTCTTTTCCATCATAATTCCCGCCTATAAGGCACAGCATTTGCGTGAAGCAATTCACTCCGTGCTTGCACAATCGTGCGGTGACTATGAATTGTTAGTCGTCGACGATCATTCCCCTCACGAACTAAAGACCAAGTTAAGGGATTTCCACGACCATCGTATCTGTTATCATCGAACTCCGCATAACTTGGGAGGAGAAGATCCAACTCGAACATGGAACTATGCTCTTCAATTGGCCAAAGGAGAATTGATCATATTGCTTGGAGACGATGACGAGCTGGCGCCAAACTACTTGGAAGAAATGGCGCGACTCGTGGATCGGCATCCGGCTGCTTCAATCTATCGCGCGCGGTTACAACTGACGGACGAAAATGGAATTGTGGTGGATTACGGCTGGCCGTTGCCGGAAGTTGAAACGTGGGATGAGTTTCTATACTTTCGCCATCGACACGGACGATTACAGTCGACCAGCGAAATGGCGGTCCGCGCCAGTAGCTTGCGAGAAATCGGGGGCTACCTTCCCATGCCTCTAGCCTTGGGAAGTGATGATCTCACTTGGCTGACTTTAAGCGTTAATCATCCAATCGTCTCGACCAACCAGACTTACGCGCGTTGGCGAAGGCACTCGCAAAGTATAAGCGGCTCGGTGTGGTCTGAGAAAAAGCAGAGGCCGTATTTGAATGAATTGTATCGCAGAATCATTTTGTTTTTGAGCGAGCATAAGCCGGTAGCAATTAGCCCGGAATTGTTGGAAAGAGTGATTCACGAACGGTATCAAAAAACCCTTCCCCCGCCGCCAAAAGTCGATCCTAAACCTGGATTGGTTGTTTCGGCGAAAAGAGCCAACGTTGCATTGCTTCCACCGATCGCTGCAAAACTGTTTCGAATAATTCGGAAATCTGTTAAATCGTCGTCGGAAGATAGGGAAGGTGGCCGGAAATAGACTATTGTTTTTGCGCGAAACTTGGCCTTGGATGGGCTCAGTGAGCGGATTTGATCCTTTTATCTCGGCAGTCGAAGCCCTCCCCGGCGTTGCTTCAACTAGCATTTGGGTGCCGGACAAAATTCCACCGATGGGATTGTGGGAACGAATCCATGGGAGATTGACGAGACCATCGTCTGCACCACGCGCTCCTTCTCCATTTACAGCTCGCCGGCATGAATGGATAACGCACAGGGTTCTTTCCGCCATGTCTGCCTTTCGCGACGCCGTGGGCCTGCTGTCGGCAGGCGAGAATCAATATGGTGGCGTCTTTTCTAGCGCGGCTCCAGAAATCCGTTCACGGCTCGTGGTTTG
>QHNR01000056.1:26648-38939 GCA_003218475.1 Verrucomicrobiota bacterium
TTCTGAACGGTCTAAAAGCAATTGTTTGTCTTTGTCAGGAGCAACAAGACTACTTTACTGCGCTATCTTCTACTCCTGTTATCATGCTTCGTCACGGCGTATTACACGATTTTTTTACGCCTAAATTCGATCGGCTATCCGGAAGCCCGCGGTTGCTTTTTGTTGGACATTGGCTTCGCGATCTCGACGTATTGGAAATGGCGATGAATTTGATATGGCAAAGTCGTCCCGATATTGAATTGGACTGTCTAATCCCTATTCATGCCCGCGACCATCCAGCGTTGACTCGATTAGCAAGAAATCCACGCGTCCATTGGCATGCAGGACTGTCTTCGGAAGAAGTTCGCGAATTGTATCGGCAGGCAACTTTGTTATTTTTACCATTTATCGACGCTGCGGCCAACAATGGCATTGTCGAAGCGTTAGCTTGTGGTTTGCCTATCGTATCGACCCGCGTCGGCGGCATTCCAGATTACGTTCCTGACGACTGTGGCCGCCTCTGTGCACCGGGCGATGCGAAAGATCATGCTTGCGCCGTAATTGACTTGATAAATAACAAAGAATTGCTTGATCGGAAAAAGCGTGCCTGCAGAAGGCACGCGGAGAGAACATTGAACTGGAAAGATTCGGCACAGCTGCTCCACGATTTCTTGGCATCTCTAAAGTGATTTGGTTAGTTTATATGCAAATTGATGCTGCAAGTTGCGTATTTGTCGCCGATTCTGGCAGGGATGGGCGGAATTACTTTTGCGTTGGAGCGGCACCGGTCGAAAATCGGAAGGTTGTCCTGAGCGAGTGGAGCGAGTCGAATGGATCGAAAATCGAAAATGAAGAAGGCCATTCTCCTCGCAGGTGGCGCGGGAACGCGTCTTTATCCGCTGACAAAAATCGTCTGCAAACAGCTTCTACCGATCTACGACAAACCGATGATTTGCTATCCGCTGGCGACTTTGATGCTCGGCGGTCTTCGCGAGGTGCTCATAATCTCGACGCCAAAAGATCTGCCGATGTTGCAAGATTATCTCGGCGATGGGGCGCAACTTGGTATTCGCATAGAGTACGCCGAGCAGCCGAAGCCGGAAGGAATTGCGCAGGCGTTCTTAATCGGCTCGAAATTCATCGGCGATTCGGGCGCGTCGCTCATCCTTGGCGACAACATTTTCTCTGGGAAACTCGATTTTTATCGCGAGGCGCTCACTTTCGAGCGGGGCGCGTGCATTTTCGGCTATCAGGTTCGCGACCCGGAGCGCTATGGCGTGGTCGAGTTCGATGCGGACGGCAAAGCCATTAGCCTCGAAGAAAAACCCAAGCAACCGAAGAGCCATTTCGCTGTGCCCGGCCTTTACGTTTATGACGAGAGAGTTGTCGATCTTTGTCGCACGCTGCGGCCATCTGCACGCGGCGAGCTCGAGATTACGGACCTGAATTTGCTTTATCTACAGCGCGACGAGTTGCAGGTGAAGCTGCTCAGTCGCGGCATGGCCTGGCTCGACACCGGCACCACTAAAGCCTTGCTCGAGGCGAGTAATTACATTGCCACCATCGAGCATCGGCAGGGTTTGAAAATCGCGTGCCTGGAGGAGGTCGCAATGCGCATGGGTTTCATTGCGCAATCCGATCTCGCAAAAATCATCGACCGATTACCGAAGAACGAATATCGGGACTATTTGCAAATGGTCTGCGACGAAGGGCCAACTGCCGGCCCCGAGCCGGTGGGATAGCAAAATCTGTAGCCGGGGTCGTTGACCCCAGCACCGCGATCAGCGATCGCGACTACAACGTTATTTTGGCTGCTCGCGCAGAAGATGATTCGTATCCGCTAGCAGTTTCGTGACCGCCTCCGGCTCCGTTGCATCGTAATAGCCGCGGATTTGACCGTGTCGATCCACCAGTACCATCCGCGTGCTGTGGACGGGAATTCCCTGAGTGTCGCTGCCGTCTGAGACCGCAAGTTTAAAGCCGTCATGTGAAAGCTTGTAGATTGCAGATTTTGGTCCCGTGAGAAAATCCCACCGGCCCGGCTCCGCCTGCAATCTCGTTGCGTAGCTTCGCAGGACCTGCGGTGTGTCTTTCTCCGGATCAACGCTGAACGACACGAGGCGCACATCGGTTTTCTCCAACGGTTTTTGCAGGTCGCTCATTCGGGTGCTGATCATCGGGCACGGACCGGGACACATCGTGTAAATGAAATCGGCGATCCAGATTTTGCCGGCTAACTGTGGTGAACCAAACGGCTGCCCGTTCTGATTGGTCAGCTGAAATGAAGGGACCGAGCCGTAGGAAGAAACAGCGCGCTGTCGGAGCGCTTCTACTTCCAGCTGACGCAGCCAAAGCAATAGTCCGAGCGTGATCAGCGGGATCAGGATCAATGTAACCTTCCAGGCGATGCCGCCACGCGTCGGCGCACGATCTGTTGTGACAAAAGTTGTGTTCATGATTTCGTCAGAACGAGCGCGCCAAGTAACACTGGAAGATAGACGATCGAGGCGATGAACAATGAACGCGCTGCGGTCGCATTGCGAATCCGTAGAAAGCGCATCGCAACGGCAGTGAATAAACCGCCGAGCAAAAGCTCGACTCCGAGGTAAACAAAATTGGCGATTCCAAGAAAGGCAGGCAAACCTGCTATCACCAGGAGCAGGATGCAGAAAAAAACGCTCTGGCTTGCACTGCGCTCGCCGCTGCGATCGTCGCTCGAAATCATGCGAAACCCAGCACGCGAATAGTCCTCGCGGTACATCCAAGCGATGGCGAAGAAATGCGGTAATTGCCACAAAAAAACGATCGCGAAGAGACTCCATGCACCGGCGCCGATGCTTCCGCGCGCAGCCGCCCAGCCAATCATCGGCGGAATCGCGCCCGGAATAGCGCCGACCGCTGTGTTGGCGGTGCTGGCGCGCTTGAGCGGAGTGTAAGCAAGAATGTAAATCGCTATCGTTATGGCTGCCAACGCCGCGCTTAGCGCATTGCAAACAATCGCCAAATATCCAACTCCGAAAACCGATAGCACGATGCCAAGGATGAATGCTTGCAGCGGCCGCATTCGACCCGCCGGGATCGGGCGTGTCCTCGTCCGGCGCATCAGCGCGTCGGCTCTGCGTTCCCACCACTGATTGAGCGCCGCTGCGCCTGCTGCTGCGGCCGCCGTTCCGAAGACGACATGGAACAGTGCCATGTAATTGATTGGCGTTTCCGATCCGAGATAAAAGCCGACCGCCGTTGTGAGCAGAACAAGCAGCGTCAGTCTCGCCTTGACCAACTCGGCGAGATCGCCAATAACATGACTGCGCGATGGCGCAAGATTCGGATTTTCAAGCGCGGCCGTTTTCATGCGGGAACGGGCTCGCTGTGCGGCGCGCCAGGACCGGCGGCTGCCGGACGCCCAAGCGCTCTTTGTGAAATTTGCCAGCAAATCGCAGAAATGCTCACGCCAAAAGATAGCATGCCGGCGCCTAGGGCGACATGCGCAGTCGCCACGTCGGCTGCTTTGTTGCTCCAGATCGTCCATGCGCCAAGCGCAACCTGACATCCGACCAGCGCGACCCAAAAGAGCGACAATCGCTTCAGTGCAGCAAAACGTGGCACATCTCTCCGGACGTGAAGACAAAACGCGATCACAGCAATAGCAATAACGACCGCGAGGAAGCGGTGCGCCATTTGTAACCAGATTTGGAATGCAGTCACATCCGATAAACCGCGGGCGCCGCGCCACGCATTGATCTTTGCGAGTGAAATTGGGGTCGTGTCCGGAATCCACGCGCCGTTTGCCGTGGGGAAATCGAGAATCGCCAGGTCGCGATGTTGATGGCGCATCGTCGCTCCGAGAGCAAGCTGGACGTAAATCGCAATCGTGATAGTAATCGCAAGCGTCTTGATCGGCGCGAATTTTTGCGCGTCGATTCGCTGATCTGTGAGCATCCGCCAGAAATTTGTCGTCACCAGCGCAATAACCACGAGCAGCCCGAGAAATGCCTGTGCGATACAAGCGTGAAAAATTCCGATTTCATCTTTCATCATGGTGACGCGAAGGCCGCCAAGAATTCCCTGCAGAATCACACCGATCAGCGCGATCACGGCCATGTTGCGCAACCATTGCCGGTCTTCCCTGAGCCAGAGCCACACTGCGAGAATGATCGTGAGAAATCCAACGAGCGACCCCATCAAGCGGTGCGTGTGCTCGAACAAAATTCCGCCGACCCACCTGGAGATGGGAAACAGAAACATGTTATAGCCGAATGTGGTCGGCCAATCCGGCACTGCGAGTCCGACATTCTTGCTGGTCACCATCCCGCCACTGCAAATCAGCAAGAGCGTGGCGACGCATGTAAGCCATGCGAATCGGTTCAGCCATTTTGTCGATCTCGTAGAATTCCCAGAGTTCATCGCGGAAAAAGATACCGGCAGATTACGCGGATTTCGCGCACGGCAAACTCTGGGGAGCGCACGCGCCTCGCGTGCTGGCGATCGCGCCCTCGCGATCGCGAACTTTTCGAAATCGGCTAAATCGGCGTGAAAGATGGTTTCCGGCGAGGGCGCCAAAACTCGCACGCGAGGCGCGTGCGCTCCCCAGAACTCTATCCGCCGGGGCTCGGCGATGCCGCAGGTGCAGCCGGCTTGTTTTGCGGCTGCTGCCCGCCTGGCGACGGCGAAGGAGCCGCGGGTTGCCCGCCACCGGAAAGTTCGGCGCGTTCTTTCAGCCATGCCTGGTAATCCTGCGGCGTATCGACCACAAGCGTGCCTTTCATTCCGTAATGGCCGAGACCGCAAAGCTGAGCGCAAATCACTTCGTAGCTCCCGGTTTTAACCGGCGTAAACCAAACTGGAATAAGCGAGCCTGGAATCGCATCCCCCCCGATGCGCATAGCCGGCACAAAGTAATCGTGGATCACGTCCTTGGAGGAAAGTTCGGCAACCATCGGACGGTTCACCGGCACATGAAGTTCACCACTGGTCACGATGTCGTCCTTACCAGCGGGATCATTTGGATCGAGTCCCAGCGGATTTGAGTTGCTCACAAAACCGACATCACGCCGGCCAAATTGGCCATCTGGGCCTGGCAGATGGTAGTTGAAACTGAATTGCTGCGCCACCACGTGAACAAGCAGCGCGTCTCTGCCTGGCGGAAATTGATTCACGCGTCTTGCCCAAAGAGGAATAGCAAAGCCGAGGAGGAGCACCGCTTCGATCAAGACAACGGAAAATTCCAGATGCGTTGAAATGCCGCTCCTCACGCCCAGGTGATCGGCGGCCGGGTGAACTCGCTTCCGGAAACGAATCAGAACGAAAATAAAAAATGCGGACCAACCAAAAAAAAGCGCGGCCATGAACCAGTGACAAAACTCGAGGATGTGGTCGATCTGATATCCATGTGATGAGGCGTTCGGCGGCTGCCCGAGGAATTCATTGATCAGCGCCAGACTATTCATACTTACTCAGATCTTCTTCGGCGAGCTCCTGGTGGGGTTCGGCAGGCATGCGACCGTGACGCCAGAGGTGAAAACTAAACGCGCCAATCCCGCCCATCACGGACAGGACTGCGCCGAATAAGAACCAGATCGCGATCGCCATGTGCTCGGTCGATTTTCCATCTTTCGCGCCGTAGCAAAACGGGCATGCCAACGCTTGCTGCGTCGCCAAAAGAATCGACAAAAACACGATCGATAAAATTTTCGTCTTCATGTGATGATGCGAAGCCGTTTCATTTTTCTGTAAAACCAGAAGCCGTAAACCATCAGCGCAATCGCGACGACAAACGACGCGATCGCTCCCGCGAGATAAATGGGCGCGCCTTCCACGAGATCGACCCAAACGCACCATGCCGCGGTGCCCAGCGCGAGCAGCGTCGAGAAAATAATGAAAACAATATGAAAAGCTTTAAGGGACATTTAGCGATAGATCGGGTAGTCGTACCACGCCAATAAAATAAGCCAGAAGAGACCGAGCACAAAGAAACCGGTGAAGATCAGGATGCGATAGATCAATCGTTTCTCCGCAGCCAGATGCATGAATACCGCGGCGACGGCGCCCGCTTTTAAGGTCGCCACCAGCATGGCGATGCCGATATTGGCTTTGCGCGTTCCAAAATCGACGTATGAAAGAGCCACCGTGATAGCGGTGAATGTCAACAGGAGCGCGCCGACCATCAGATACCCTCTGACGTGCTTCTGTATGCCGTGCGCGTATTCCTCGTATTCCTTTGGATCCTGCGAAACATCGGGCGGATTGTTCATGGCTTAAAGCAGGTAAAAAAGCGGGAACACAAAAATCCAGATCAGATCGACAAAGTGCCAGAAAAGCCCGCTCACCTCGACGCGATTGGCAAGGTGTTCCGGATTGCGCTGGTAAAGTTTTTTGCTGACCGGCAGCCACATGTAAATGAACACGAGCACGCCGCCGAGCACGTGCATGCCGTGCAGACCTGTGATGGTGAAGTAACTGGCGAAATACGTGTTGTGCGTCGGCAAAAACATCGTTGCACGCAGGACGTCTTCCTTCTCGATGTTTGCTATCTTGTCCGTGACTGGCAGCGGGAAAAAGTGCGGCCGATCCATTGCTGGATTGTCCGGCTCGGCATTCACTGGATCGAGTGCCACTTCGTATTCTTTTGCGTTTTGGCTGTGCAAATGACCAGTGATCTCGATTCGCGGTTCAAGGCCTTTTTCGGTCCGACGCTGGTTGCCCAAATACTTTTCGTACTTCCCGAGCGCCTCCGGTTTAATATAAGCGCCAAAGTGTTCGAACTTCTGCGGCCATTCGTAAGCAAGTTTGACCGTTAAAAAAATCACGCCGCACAAAATGGTGGCCAACATATACCACCAGTAGGCCCGATATCGTCTCATCTTGAGTGAAGCCCATGCCAGGACGACCGTCACCGACGAGAGAATCAGAATCGCAGTGTTCATTGTGCCTACCGGAACGTTGAGTAACCCGTGCGGCCACGTGCCGGGCGCGGCATCAAGGCGCAGAAAAATGTAAGCGGAGAACAGCCCGCCGAAGAGCATCACTTCGGACGCAAGAAAAAGCCAGATGCCGACCTTGGCGTTCCAAAGACCAGTGTCGGGTCGAGTCGAGATTGTGTATGGAATTTCCATGATCTAGAAGATTGAAATCGCCGATGAAAAGTCCCTAGGGACGACCTCTTTGCTGGGCGTGGACGGATTCGCCTCTGCCCTTTCTGAAGGGGAGAGGATTGAGGTGAGGGGTTCAGGCCACACAATTACGCGATGTTCAACCCTCACCCTACCCTCTCCCTTGCAAAGGGAGAGGCGACCGCTATCCACTCTGATTGTCCCGTCATTCGTCATTCCGATTTCGTCATTGCTAACATTTCCATCGGGTCGATCAGACGAGGACCGGCTCGGCGGGGGGTTTGCGGCGTGTTCGCTCGGCCGGCGCCACCGGTTCGTTCTGCATCGTGTAATCGCGTTCGCTGCCAGGGAGACTGTATTCGTAAGGCCCGCGATAAGCGACAGGCGTATGAATAAAATTTCCGTGCGGCGGCGGTGAAGGCGCAGTCCACTCCAGCGTTGTCGCTTCCCATGGATTGTCGTTCACTTTTTCGCCGCGCTTGATGCTCCAGAAGAAATTAATGATGAACGGGATTTGGGCGAGACCCATGATCCAGGCCGCCCATGAAATTGGCTGGTTCCATTGAAATCCGGTAAGTCCCCAAATGGTATGTTCGTTCGCAACAGTCCACCCTTGTCCCCCGTCGTACCACCGCCTATGCATCCCGGCCATTCCCTGCAAGAACATGGGAAGAAAAATCACGTTCATGCAGATGAGCGTCGGCCAAAAATGCACTTTGCCCCAGAAATCGTTCATCTTTCGGCCGGTCGCTTTCGGGAACCAGTAATAAATCCCGGCGAAAAGCCCGAAGATTGTGCCAGGCGCAACGATGTAGTGGAAATGTGCGATGATGTAGTAGGTGTCGTGCAGATAAAGGTCGGCTGAATTAAATGCCAGCGGGATGCCGGTAAGGCCGCCGATTCCAAACATCGGGAGGAATGCGGTAGCGAAAAGCATCGGGACTGTAAAGCGAATCGAACCGCCCCACAGTGAAATGAAAAATGCGCTTAAGATGATCACGGAAGGGATCGAGATTAGCAGCGTCGTCGTTTGGAAAAATGCGCTGACCGCTGACCCCATGCCGGTGAGCCACATGTGATGGGCCCAAACGATAAACGACAGGAATCCGATCACCAGCACGGAAAAGACCAGCGATTTATAACCCCAGAGCGGCTTGCGCGAATTGTTGGCGAGAATTTCGGCCACAATCCCAAACGCAGGCAAGATCAGCACGTAAACTTCCGGATGTCCCAGGAACCAAAACAGATGTTGCCACAAAAGCGGGCTCCCGCCGCCGCTGATGGACACCGGTGCGCCATTCACGACGAGGCCAGCCGGCAGGAAGAAGCTCGTATGCGCTACGCGGTCCATCAACTGCATGACGATCGCAGCTTCGAGCGGCGGAAAGGCCAGCAGCAACAGAAACGCGGTCACAAATTGCGCCCACACGAAGAACGGCAGCCGCATCCACGTCAGCCCTTTTGCCCGCAATTGAATGATTGTCGTGATGAAATTGATCGCGCCAAGCAACGACGACGAGATGAGAAAAATAAAACCAATCAACCAAAGCGTCTGGCCGTTGAACACGGGATTATGCCCGGGGCCAGTGTCAGAGAATGCCGCCAACGGCGTGTACGAGGTCCAACCGCTCTTAGCCGCGCCGCCGGGCACGAAGAAACTGATCATCATGATCACGCCTCCCACCGCGAACGCCCAAAAACTTGCTGCGTTCACTTTCGGGAACGTCATGTCAGGCGCGCCGATTTGCAGCGGCACGACAAAATTCCCGAAAGCGGCGAAGGCCAGCGGCACAACGCCGGCAAAGATCATAATCGTGCCGTGCATCGCGCCTAACGAGTTGTAAAAATCCGGCGTCATTTTTCCGTCCGGCATCGTACCAGCCCCGAAAATGTGCGGGAGCCATTTGCCGATCACCGGCATAGCCTGGCCGGGATATGCCAGTTGCCACCGCATCATCATCATCAGGCAAAACCCAAAGAAGAGGAACACCAGGCCGCAAAGCCCGTACTGGATTCCAATCACTTTATGGTCGGTGGAAAAAATGTATTTTCGCCACCATCCCAGCTCGTGATGCTCATGAGCGGCGTCATGCCCGTGCGGTTCGTGATGCGTTTCGATAGAAGTGGAAGCGTCCATTTCAGAAAAAAGTTACGGTTCAATATCTAGAGCGAATTACGTTTTGCAAAGCCTGAAATTTGACATCGGAGACAGAAACCGGCAGATGGTCTCCTTCTTGCGTTGTGCGAGATTTCTGTGTGCAGAATGAGGAAAACCCGCGCGCGATTATTCACCTCGACATGGATTGCTTTTATGCCGCCATCGAGGTGCGCGATCGCCCCTCGCTGCGCGGCAAACCGGTGGGCGTAGGCGGCGCTCGTGATCGGCGCGGCGTGTTGACGACGTGCAATTACGAAGCGCGCAAGTTCGGTGTGCGCTCGGCCATGCCGACTTTCCTGGCGCTGCAACGCTGTCCGAACCTGATCGTCTTGCCGACGCGATTTGACGTTTATCGCCGCGAAGCCGCAGTGATCCGCGGCATTTTGCATCGGTTTACTTCAATAATCGAACCGCTTTCGCTCGATGAAGCATACCTCGATGTGACCGCTCACCCGAGCCCGCCCGGGCCGCTGGCAGACGCGATCCGGAAGACAATTTTTCAAACGACGAAGCTTACGTCCTCCGCTGGGATTGGGCCGAACAAGTTGATCGCGAAAATCGCCAGCGAAATAAACAAACCAAACGGCCAGTTCGAAGTGACGCCGAAGGACGTTCCCGAGTTCATGCGGGATTTGCCGGTCCGCAAAATCTGGGGAATCGGCGAGAAGAGCGAGCGAAAACTGGAGGAGCTCGGCGTCAAAACCTGCGGCGAACTTCAGCGCTTCTCGCGGCCTGAGCTTGTTAATGTTTTCGGCAAGTTTGGTCTCGAACTGTACGACCTTTGTCGTGGCATCGATCACAGGCCCATCGAACCGGATCGCCCGCGTAAATCGCTCAGCACAGAGGAAACGTTCGCCGCCGATCTGACGACGCTCGAGCAGTGCGAAGAAAAGCTCGAGGAACTCTTTCAGGATTTAATGGCCGATCTCGCCCAAAAAGAATCGACGCGCGAGATCACGAAAATTTTCGTGAAATTGAAGTTCAATGACTTTACTCGCACGACCGCCGAGCGCGCCGGTCTCGCGCCTACCTTGCCAGATTTCCGCTCTCTCCTCGATGAAGCATTTGCTCGCGCTGGCAAACCGGTGCGTCTCATCGGCGTTGGTGTTCGATTCGCCGAGACAACGCTGGAGAGTGCCCAGATGGATTTGCTCTAACCACAGTCGTCCTTAGACAGGATCCGGAAAATTATAATCACATCGGGCGACGGCTCGCTGAGGAGCGTCGCTGGTTTTGGGCGAACCAGTTCGACAATACTGCTAATCGTGAAAGCCATTACCGCAGCACTGGCCCGGAAATCTGGAAACAAACCAACAGCCAGGTAAGCGCCTTTGTCGCCTGTGTCGGCACCGGCGGCACACTTGCGCGCGTTTCACTCTACCTGAAGAAACAAAACCCCACTGTCGCCGTGGTGCGCGTCGATCCTTATGGCGCAGCCATATGGTTCCTAGTTCACCAATGGCAACACCGATACAAGTAACTGTCTTGGGTTAAGCATGAGTTGGATGTGGTTTGAGGGAGCTATTCGAGACGAGCAAGAGTTTTCGCATGGTAGTGGTGAGGGTAAGTTGGCGGTTTACCGGCAGAGCGTAGTCGTTGGTAGAAGGAACCGGGTCCGAACGTTGCCATTATCAGCGAGCAGCGTGAAGTTGTTCGCGTGGCGCTCAAGACTTTACTGCTAGTGGCGATGGCGTTGATTCTAACCCTTGAAAGCACGGCGGCCATTTTGCCGCAAAGCCCCGGCAACTCCCGAACCGTGGACGTGCTCTTTCCAGTTCCGAAGTATTACCAACAATATGCGACGCACGAAGGCAATCCCGTTCCAACTACAGGTCGTCTGTTCTTGCTCCTGCCACAGAACTTCGATTCTCAGCGAGTTTGGCCAATTCTTATCGTAACTGCCACCAAGGATCGCGGACATACAGGTCCTTCGGATGCGCCGTGGTATCGCGCCGCGGCGGCCGCGGAAGGCTGGATCGTGCTCGCCACGGATGCAACGGTGCGCCCCCGGAAGGACTCAGTGGGCTGGAGACTCGCGCTTCTGGCGGCGGGGCTGGACGTGGTGCATCATGATTGGCCAAAGTCGACCCAAGCGCCGGTGGCGTTTGCTGGCATCTCGGGCGGCGCGAAGGGCGCGCAATGGATTGGAGCGATCTTGGCTCAGACGCACTCCTTGAACATACGCGGCTTTTTCCTTAGCGGAATTAATGAAGACCAAATGCCTGAGGCGCTGAAAACCAACCCCGCGCCTCCCGGATTTCTGCGTGTACCGATTTGGATCAGCAGCGGAATTAACGATCGTATTGCAACTCCATCGCAGGAGGAGCAGGTCAAAGCTTCCCTGGCTCGCACCGGTTTTCAGAACGTCCGCTTGAGTCGATTCAGTGGTGATCACGAAGTAAACCGCGCTGACCTGCAGAGCGCGCTCAAATGGTTTCGCGAGCAGGGCCGCTTCTGAGTTGGGCAAAAAGGCCGAACGCCGCGGCCCAACGAAGGTCGAAGAGCCGCTCCGGCGGCAATGAGTCGAGCGCATCGGCTGAGACAGACAGCTGCGATGGCGCCTCAGCCATCCAATCGTCCCAGGAAACAAATTTCACGTCGCCGCCGCGCTTACGGGTATGAGTTCCCTCAGCGACGTTAATGAGGAATTCTCAAGCGACTTGAGCCAGAGCGAACGGAACCGTTCGCGATTTGGGTCAGCGTGCTGCAGCCAGTTACGTTTCAGTATCTTCACAGAAAAAATCCTGCGCCAGGTCCTGCGCATCCTGCATTGAATAGCCGCGCCGACAGACAAACGAAAAAACGGGCCGCCAATAAGTTCGGCAAAGCTCGTCGAGCACGGTGCGCGCCTCCTGCTCTCCGCTCTCCGAATTGGCAGCGGAAAGGATCAAGCTCCAGCGGGTGGTGACGAAGGCGCGCGGCTCGCATGCACGCCCTATGCCGACGTTCGAGTTCACAGTCATTTGCTTTAACCTCCCGCGGGTCGCGCTAAGCGGCGTTCCAATGAACGTCCGGCGCCTTGGGCTTTTTCAGCGTGATCGAACA
>QHNR01000052.1 GCA_003218475.1 Verrucomicrobiota bacterium
AATTTCGGTTGTGGTCTTTGCGCGCTCGTCATCCCGAGCGGAGCGAAGCGAAGTCGAGGGAGCCCGTTCCATTACCGAGAAGCCCTGACTGGGCGCAAGGCGTACATTTCCGTAAACAGGTCGCGTCACTCAGGATTTCTTCTTGCAATGAGCGCTTCGTTTTTCGCGCGGCTCCAGCGCTTGAGTTGTTTTTCTCTCGCTATCGCGCTGGTTGGATCCCGGTACGCCTCGAAATAAATGAGCTTGTGGGCGTTGTACTGCCGAGCAAATGCGCTTCCGAGTCCGAGCGAGTGTTCGCTCGCCCGCCGTTCAAGACTGTTCGTAACACCAATATACAAGACGCTATGGCGATCAGCATTCGTCAACATGTAAACGAAGTAATTTTGATATTGCATTTGTAAGTCTTGGGTCGCGCTGCGGGATTCCTCGACTTCGCTCGGAATGACGCAAAATCACGGCACCGGAAGCCCGGCAAAAATCCGCTCGATAATCGTCTCGCTGGTGACTGCTTCCGCCTCGGCCTCGTAGCTGACAATGATGCGGTGCCGCAACACATCGGGCCCGATGCTCTTGACGTCCTGCGGTGTAACGTAACCGCGCCCGTTCAGAAACGCGTGCGCACGCGCGCCGAGAGCAAGATAAATGGTCGCGCGCGGCGAAGCGCCGTAGCGAATAAGACCTTCAAGGCGCAGGTTGTACGCAGCCGGCTCTCGCGTCGCCCAGACAACGTCGACGATGTAGTCCTTCACGCGGTCATCGATATAGATGGTGTTAACCACGTCGCGTGCCGCGATGATTTGCTTGGGGTCAATCACTGGATTTACCCGCAAATCCGGCGCCGAGGTGGCCATCAAATCGAGAATGTTTCGCTCCTCGGATTTTTGCGGATAACCAATATTCAATTTGAACATGAAGCGATCGAGCTGCGCCTCGGGCAATTGGTAAGTCCCTTCTTGTTCAATGGGGTTTTGCGTCGCCAGAACAAGGAACGGATCGGATAAGGGGTAGGTTTGCTCGCCAATCGTGACTTGGCGTTCCTGCATCGCCTCCAGCAATGCGCTTTGAACTTTTGCCGGCGCGCGGTTGATTTCGTCGGCCAGAATCAGATTGGAAAAAATCGGGCCGAGTTTAGTCGTAAATTCGCCGGTGCGCGGATTGTATATCAGCGTGCCAACCAAATCGGCGGGCAAAAGATCGGGCGTGAACTGCAATCTTTGAAACCCAGTCTGGATACATGAGGCCATTGTTTTGACCGTGAGCGTTTTGGCCAGACCCGGAACGCCTTCGAGCAGGAGATGACCGTTGGCGAGCAGCCCTAGGAGCAGCCGATCCACTAAATACTTTTGGCCGACGACAACGTGAGCGACCTGCTGGCGGAGCGCTGGGATCCATTGGCCCAACTCCCGCACTTCCTGCGTAATTTCCTGCGTAGATTTCATACGGTTTTTGTCAGACACGTACGGTAAGGGGAATGTTCGATCAAAGCCCCTAAGTTCCTGTGACCCGAGAGAAACATGCTAAAAGTTGGGTCGACAATGCCAGTTTTCAAGCCGCGACACCTAGTGATTTTGATGGTCGTATTGGCCGGCGTGACAATGTCAATACTGGCGCGGATTGCGTGGTATGATCCGGCAATCAATTTTTTGCCGCATGATCGCCGGGCGGAGTGGATTGTTTTTCCTGGCGCGGTGGATGCGCGCGCGCATCGGTTTGCCAGCCTCGATGCAAGCTTCCGGCGCGAGTTTGTTCTGGTGAACCAGCCGTCCAGAGCACGTTTGAGTTTTCGCGGAATGCGACGTGCCGAAGTGAAAATCAACGGCGTTCCGATCCGCCTTCAACAGAATCGCAATTGGAAAGAGATTGCGAGCATCGATGTGGCCGAACAATTGCACGCTGACACGAACCTTATAGAGGCGCGCGTCTTTAATCACAATGGACCACCGGCGCTCTGGCTTACTTTGACTAGTGATCAACTGAGCTTGCGCAGCGATCAAAGTTGGGAAGCCTCATTTGCAGGTTCTTCCTGGCGTCATGCCGTGTCGGCCGTAGCAGCGAAGACTCCCGGGCCCGGTAATTCCATAGCCGGGGGCGCGCGTACGTTCGATGCGTTGAAGAAGAGCTGGCCCTTCTGGATTGTTTTAGTTGGGATTAGCGCTGCAGCGACCTTTCTCTGCTACGTCACCTTCAACCGATCCACAACGCTGCGGCTGGGAAAGACACTCCTGCTCATCTTCGCGGTGCTGTGGTTGGTCTTGTTCTGGAATAACACGCGACTATTGCCCTTCCACGTCGGCTTCGATTCGAAGGAGCACCTCAAATACATCAACTACATCCAGGAACACCGGGCCTTCCCGTTGCCAACTGAAGGCTGGGAGATGTACCAGCCGCCGCTTTACTATTTGGTCGCCGCCGCAAGCCTTGCGGTGGGCAGACTCTCAATCAACGATCCGATGTCGGTGTTCGTTCTGCGCTTGCTCGGCGCATTCTTTGGTATCGCTCAATTTGTTTTTGCCTTTTTGAGTTTGCGGCTCCTGCTACCCGCGCGAGCCGCGCTCGTCGGACTTTTGTTGGCGGTGTCTCTGCCAATGCATTTGTATGTCGCGCATTATGTAACAAACGAAATTTTGGCCGCGACTCTAGCGACAATGGCGCTTTATCTTTGCTTGCGTCTGCTGAGGAGCGACAAACCGAGCGCATCGCAATTTGCCTGGCTCGGACTGGCCATCGGTGCCGCAATGCTAACGAAAGCGACTGGAATTCTATTGCTGCCAATCGTAATCGCGGCGATTGCAGGCGAGCTCGCTTACGCGCGAGCACCAATCGCTATCTCGTTGCGCAATCTGGGGCTGCTGCTCGCGATTTGTTTTGCCGTGTGCGGCTGGCATTATACGCGCATCTGGCTGAGGTTCGGCACGCCGCTGCTCGGGAATTGGGATGTGATAAGCGGGTTCACGTGGTGGCAGGATCCTGGTTATCACACCGCGGCTGACTACGTCCGTTTTGGCCGGTCGTTAATCAATCCAGTTTTCAGCGGTTTTGCCGGATTTGCCGACGGAATCTATTCCACGCTTTGGGGCGACGGCTTGTGCGGGGGTGCGTCCAGCTTAAGCGTCGCTTGGAACCAGCAACCGATGGCTGCCGGTTATTTGTGGGCGCTACTTCCGACGATGCTGATTATCGCAGGCATGGGCATTGCGATTTTTCAATTTATTCGAAAACCTTCGAGCGAATTGTTTCTTCTACTCGGTTTCTGCACAGTCCTAATACTCGGTCTGATTTTCATGACGCTAAAAGTTCCTTCCTATGCGCAAGCGAAAGCGTTCTACGGTTTGTCGGCGCTCATGCCGCTTTGTTTCTTTGGTGCGCTTGGTTGGGAAACGGTAACGCACGCGCGCGTATGGTTGCGGTTTATTCTTGGCGCACTCGTCCTGGTTTGGGCGATGAACAGTTTAGCCACGCACTGGATAGTCCCCTCGGTGCCGCAACATTTGTATGCAGTAAAAGGTTTAGGCGCCCAGGGAAATATCGACCGCGCCGTTGCCGAGGCAGCCAAGGCAGTCGAAGCCGATTCCTCGAACGCAGCTGCGCGAGGGTTTCATGCATTAAGCTTGAGCGAGCTAGGCCGTGACGAGGAGGCGATCAAGGAAGCCGAGCGCGCGATTGAATTGAACCCGTCTGATTCTGCTGTCCACCTGCAACTGGCCATTTCGCTAAAACGTAGTGACACAGAGCGCGCCATCGTGGAAGCGCGCCGGGCCATCGAGCTCGGTCCGGAAAATTCTTCGGCTTACCAATTCCTGACGAATTGTCTCCTCGAATTGCGGCGCTACAACGAAGTGAGCGATCTCGGACGCGAATGGCTGGCGGTGTCGCCATACGACGCAACTGCTCATGCCGTTCTAGGTACAGCTATGGCGGAAAACGGTGATCTCACAAAGGCGGCCTGGCACCTCGGTTACGTAATGATGTTGCGGCCAGAAGCTGAACAAGCGCATGCACGACTGCGGCAAATCCTGCTGTCTCTGGCCAGGGAGCCGGATGCGTTGCAGCGGCTTCGGGAAATTGCTGTAAATGCACCGGATTCGCCACGAATGCTGGACGAGTTGGCGTGGTTGCTCGCGACGTATCCCGATTCCAAATCACGCGACGGGACTGAGGCAGTTCAGCTTGCCGAGCGCGCTTGCGCTCTGACTGACCGCCGAATCCCGGCTCTTCTCGACACGCTGGCTGTCGCTTACGCTGAGGCGGGAGACTTTACGCGCGCCATCAGCACTATCGAAGAAGCACTCAACCTCGCTCGCTCCTCCGGTGATAGTGACGCCATTAAGCTAAGCGAAAGGATTCTTGCATCACTTCGGGGGAATCTTCCCTACCGTGAAGAACCAGAATAAATCGATCAAGAGCCCAGTGTGAGAATTCACGTCGCTCAATCCCTCCGGCTAACTGCTTATTTCGCTCGCGAGCGCGGCGTGCGTGATGTCGCTCGCCGCACATTTCCGGTGCGTGGGCGTAGCGTCAACATGATCGGCAGTCCGGGATAGGGTTCCGTTTTGCGAACGCGAGCTTCCAGATAACGCCGATATGTTTCATCCATCAACCGAGGCTCGTTGACAAAGAGAACGAACTCCGGAGGCTGGAGGGGCGAGCTCCTGCGATTCCGCTCCAACATTGCGGTTGCGCCCGAAAATTGAGACGTCGCTGGAGCTCCGCCCTCAAGTACGTGACGTTGTTTCCGGCTGGTTTGAGTAGCGTAAAACAGTTTGAGCCGTCGCCCTTTTACCATTGGCGGCGGATTTGCTTCAAATGCCGCTCGCAATAATCGGTTCAGGATACCGGTGCCGATGCGCTGCCGCGCTGCACGTTGGATTGTCTCGATCAATGAAAACAACTTCTCAATATTTTCTCCGGTCAGCGCAGACGTGATCAACGCCGGTGCATATTCAAGGAAGAAAATTATTTCGCGTGCTTCCTGGAAAAGTTGCCTTGCCGCGTCTTTTTCTCTGCGTCTCGGCTTAACCAAGTCCCATTTGTTCAAGACAATAATCGCTGGTTTCCGGGCCTTTTGAATCAATCCCGCGATCCGTTTGTCCTGAGCGGTTATGCCCATCGTGAGATCGACAATGAGAACACACAGATCGGCGCGGCGAATGCTGCGCTCTGCGCGCATCACGCTGAACACTTCCACCGAACTAGAATGTTTGCCGCGCCGGCGGATTCCCGCCGTGTCGATGAAAACGAACTTTCGCGCGTCGCGCTCGTAAAGAATGTCAACTGCATCGCGGGTCGTGCCGGACAACTCGCTCACGATCGCGCGCTCTCCGCGCACAATGGA
>QHNR01000192.1 GCA_003218475.1 Verrucomicrobiota bacterium
AGTTTGCCGGGCACTACATCGACAGTCTTGAAGAACGTCCGGTTTTTCCCGGCGAAAAATCGCTGCAAGCGATGCATGCGCTGGTTGAACCGCTCCCCGAAAATCCGAGCGACCCATTCCTGGTTCTCGATCAGCTCCAGGAAATCGGCGCGCCTGCTGTCGTCACTCAAACAGGCGGCCGCTACTTCGGTTTCGTGAACGGGGGAATTCTTCCGGTCGGGCTCGCCGCCAGGTGGATGGCCGATGTTTGGGACCAAAACACTGCGCATTACGTCATGTCGCCGATCAATTCGCATCTCGAAGAAATCTGCGAACGTTGGATCGTCTCGTTACTTGGCTTCCCCGAAGAAACCGCAGCCGGTTTTGTATCCGGAACAACGATTGCCAATTTCTCAGGCCTGTGTGCCGGTCGCAACGAATTGCTTCGTCGACGCGGCTGGGACGTTGCCCGCAAGGGTCTTTACGGTGCGCCGAAAATTCGCGTCGTCGCCAGCGCCGATTCGCACGCAGCGGTCCACAAGTCGATTTCGATGCTCGGACTCGGATCCGAAAACGTCGAGCTTGTTCCAGTGGACGATCAGGGACGCATGCGAACTGATCAAATGCCGAAACTGGACGAAGCGGCGTTAGTCATCACCCAGGCCGGCAACGTAAATTCCGGAGCGATCGATCCCATCGGCCAAATTTGCCAACATGCGCACGCTTCCGGTTCGTGGGTTCATGTCGACGGCGCATTCGGCCTTTGGGCGCGCGCGTTGCCATCGATGCGCAAAACTTGCGACGGCATTGAAATGGCGGACTCCTGGTCGCTGGACGCACACAAGACCCTCAATGTTCCCTACGACAGCGGGATCATTCTCTGCCGGCATCGCGAAGCATTGATGAGCGCGTTCAAGGCTTCGGCCTCCTATTTTCAGTGGAGCGAACACCGTGACAGCATGAATTTTCGGCCGTCGATGTCCGCGCGGGCGCGCGTGATAGAACTCTGGGCCGTTCTCAAGACCTTAGGCCGGCAAGGAGTCTGACGTTTGATCGAACAGCTTTGCGAAAACGCGCGAAGCTTTGCCCGGCTTCTATCCGAGCAAGGGTTTCAGATCCACAACGATGTTGTTTTTAACCAGGTACTCACTTCATGTGATGACGACGCCCTCACGAGAGCGACGCTACAAAACATCCAGCATTCCGGTGAATGCTGGTGTGGCGGCTCAACCTGGCATGGAAGAGCGGTGATCCGAATCAGTGTTTGCGATTGGGCGACGACGCCAAAACAGATCGAACGCTCCGTGCGCGCTTTCGTGAAAGCGCGAGCTATAGCAGCGCGCTGAGTGTTCGCATGCCAAGCCAATGAGCGTCGCATTGGCGACTATCTTCGCCGCTTCCTTCGTCATTCGTCATTCACGGCACATTCTGCTCATTGCCGGATGCCGCGCGCAGGAAGTCGTCAGCCTGACAATTTTTGACGGGCCGCTAATCAAAAATGTGGTCTGGTAAATCGAAACGCCGGATTATGGCTTTCAACATTCCTTTGCCGATGTCGTGTCCCTTGTGAAACGTGAGCGGAAAACACTGCGATCTTCCGTTTATATTCGGGTGATATATCATGCGTTCGGAGCCTTTGCCACGTTTCGTGAAGATTTCGAAACGCGGGTCGTGATCGCGGAGGATCTTCAGAACGTCTTGCGGCTTTTTCGGTTTAGGCAAAGGCGAGTTTCTCCGTTTTAGAGAAAGCAGCCCTGCGATGGTTCCGCAATTTCTTTAGCTCGCTTAATGAGAAACCAATTACCGTCGCCTTTGTCGCTAATCCTGTAGGCGTAGTGCGCGTCTTTTTCCCGCTCCGCTGCGCCTGATTCGCTTGCTCCCAACGCTTGAAGAATTCTTTGGGGGCAGGAAAATTTATCATTTCCGGCTTTTCTTTCGTTGCCGCAGCAAAACTGAGCTGATTCTCAACGACCTTTTCCAGTTCGCGACGCGCTTCTTCTTCAGTGTCGCCATAGCCGAGCAGGTCGTAGTCCAACGCATGAGCGACGAACTGCCTGCCATCTTTGTAGATCAGGACTCGGGTAAAAAGGTCGTAGTAGTGTGTCTCCATGTCGGCCGAGCGCTCGGGGATTATGCTAAGCGCTTAGCAACAAGAAAGCAAAATGTGCACCGCGTTCAAACTTTGCATTGCTCAGAGTTCACCTTGGAAAGCTTTCTCGAAAATTGAAGAAGAAGCGCGTCGAATTCAACCGCGGTTTGGGCTCTCGAGCGATTCAGCCGCGTTTTTGCGAGAGCAAAGTTGACGCGACCAGAATGATAATCCCCGCTGGCGCCAGGCTCGATCACATGAGGCGTCCGCGTATTGTGCAGGCGAAACAACACGACGCTCGCTTTCTTTTCACTGGATAAGGCAACAATCTCCCCAAAATCGAGATCGAATGTCACCAGAATTCGCCCTTCAGTCGCCGCTTTCCGAAACACGTCGGCGTCGGACATTCGCTGAAGATTTCTTCCCGCAGATGCGTTGCGTCGTGACCTTGTTCCCGTAGCCATTCTACACTTCGCATGGCCACGCCCATATCTGCGAGAAATCGCATTCGTGTCGGCAATCAACCTGCGACGACTTCTTCCTGTGCTAGCCAGGCGGCGTACTCCAAGGCCTGTTGCACGTCCGCTGGATCGAGATCGGGGTAATCCTTCAGCACTTCCTCGGTCGTCGCACCATGGGCGAGCTGACCGACAATCACAGACACGGGAACCCGCATTCCGCGAATGCAAGCCCTCCCGCCCATGACAGTCGGATCAAATGTAATGCGATCAAACGTCATACCTGAACAATAGCCCATTTCGGAACGGCAAACAGCATTGCATCCAGCAATCTTTTTTCTCACTTTCTTTGATCAAAGGCCGGAGAGTGCAAGGTCGAGACGAAGAAAATCCGAACTGTAGGCTCGTGCTCCCTCTCTTGATGGCGATTATCGCCCTCACAAGAGCGACGCTACAAAACATCCAGCGTTCCGGTGAATGCTGGTGTGGCGGCTCCACCTGGCATGGAAAAGCAGTGATTCGAATCAGTGTTTGCGATTGGGCGACGACGCCAAAACAGATCGAACGCTCCGTGCGCGCTTTCGTGAAAGCGCGAGCTATAGCAGCGCGTTGAGTGTTCGCATGCCAGTGCGAGCGATCAAGGTAAAGCGACGAGGGTAGGAGCGAGTGAATGCAGCCGCGGGGACGCGAGCAACATAGATGGGCAAACCGAGAGGTCGAAGTGAGCGGGAGCACATGAGTCAAAGCGTGGGCAGCGAACGAGTTTCAATCGCGCGGGTAGACGGCAACGCAGCTAGGGTAGCTGGCGCAAGCACCGGGCCGTGCGAGTGATCAACGTAAGGAAGCAGTGAGCGAGTGCGGGCAACGAGCGAGTTTCAATTGGGCGAGCGCTGCTTGGTGATCTTCGACAATGGAGATCGCGGGAGCGGACGACATAGAAGCAAGCCCGGAGGGTGAGTGAATGGGAATTCGTGAATCAATTTCGGCGGCGATGATGTCGGGATCTAGCGCTGGCAGGGCGCCAGCTTTACGGCAGGGGGCACCGAGACTTTGAGTGTGTCTAGGGAAGCCGGGAACTCTGGATGGCAATGCAGAGGGAGGTAGCGGTGTCTTCAAGTGACTCGTCTTTGAGCCAGAAAATATCGAACTTGGTTTCAGCGGCGTAGTTATTCGATCGCCAGTTTGCACTTCTCTTCTAGCTGATGAACGGCGCGTTGAATTTCTGCGGCCGTAAGTGGATTTTCGGTTAAGCTTAAAACGAAGCTTCGAATCTGTTTTGGATTTGTTACGTAAACATCAGAGCGGGCCGATCGCTCAACGAACCACCCAGGAATGGGGTACGCTGTTATCTGGTCCGCTGTCGCCGAGCTAAGCCACTGCGATAGTGTTTTCGCGTTCAGCCGCGCTTGTTCGAGCGCCTCTGTGTTCCATTTGCCACCGGGAAAATTCAGCCGCGTTCCATCGAATAACACTTTGTGCTTCTCCTCGCCATGCGCCGTTCGCTTGCGCTTCGTTTTTGTTTCTACAACGAATGCCCCTGTCGAGCCGACTAGCACGTGGTCGATGTTGTATTTCCCAAATGGAACATCGTGAAAAACACGGAACCCATCAGACATTAATTGGTTTAGTTCCTCAGCGACGAAGCGTTCACCATGGAAGCCCAACCGATAACTTGCGCGCCTTCGAATGAGACGTCGAAGGATTCGGTGTACGATGGCGGCAACGATTGCCAAAAGGAGGAAACAGAAGATTACCAATGGCCAACTGGGTTTCTGTAAAGTGAGAACCAGAGCGAACAATATTGGAATCGTTATGAGTATGCTCAGCCACGGGTCGATGCATTCATCTAGTTCTTGCACGCGAAGACGGTTGCTCTCACCAGCTGGTCGGCGCAGTTCCGAAAACGGCACGGTGGAGGCGGCACGATCTTTGTTCAGTTCGCGAAACAACGAGAAGATTAGTGCCGCGACCGGCAGGAACATCAGCAGTAAGTACCCCAGCTCGGTCGTCAACGTGTTCATTGAAGGGGATTGTGCGAGCAAGGCTACATTTCGCTCGCGTTGCTTTGATCCGCGTTGAGCACCTTCTCAATCAAATCCCATCTGTCGCGATAG
>QHNR01000053.1 GCA_003218475.1 Verrucomicrobiota bacterium
GATCATGCAAATATCTTTGGCTAGTTTGCTTTTGGCGCGGCTTACCCTTTCCAGAAGAGCTTCGGACATGTTGTTGCGACCTTTTCTGGAAGCAGAAATTTTGGCGCGACGCACCGGATCTCTACACGCCTCTAAAACTCTCTCGCGAACGGCAGGGTCCTTCAGCCGCTCTTTAACTCCAGCCGAGATCCGTTGGCGATAGCCCGCGTCCAATTCGTGTTTTTTGCGGATTTTGGCGCTCATTTCTGCTCTTGCCTTAGCAGTAGCAAACCTCGTTTGCGCTGCAGCCGTCGCGCGTTGTCTGAACGCCGGCCTTCTTCACGCTCTTTTCATTTGCTCACTGAGTCGGCGACGCGCCGCCGGATTTGCGAGTATTCTGTCCCTCAGCGTGGCGCCGCCCTTGATTGCACCCAGTAACCTGTTTTCCCGAGTCGTGGGATTCCGCCACGACTCGATAATGCCAGCAATTTTCTTTGCCCGGGTGGACTCGTTATTCCACTGCCGTCTCGCCGCAGCGCGCAACAGTTCCAGCTCACGTTTGTAACGCACCCGTTTGGTCGTTCCGTCTCCTCCGTCGGTACAGTTTAATAGAGGACCTCCGGCTAAATCTCGGCGGCCAAACAGTCGAATGAGCCTAATCTCCTCCAACTTACACTGCTCGTCCGTTCCGAAATAGAGCAGGCGCACTTCGGGCTCGAACCCATTCCCTCGCAGAACAGCAATCTTTCGTGCAACCGCACTATTGTGGGATCGACTCAGATGGACGCGGGATCGGTGGTGAACTCCCTTGCCGATATAAAAAGGTACTTTACCACCTGGTTCAAAGTACGCGTATACGTAGAACATCGAAGGAATCAGATAGCCCAATCATCTACTTTCAACAATGTTATGTCAGCTTCAAAACAGACGGCGAAGTGCGGAGTGCCAGCTCTGCCGTATGCCACGGGACACTCTGAGAAGATTTCGATGTGCGATTGGCTGCTTTATGCCGCCGCAGCGGCCTATGTGTAGCATCATGTAACTGCTGGCTAGTCGCCAGGCTCGGACTGCCGAAATGTCATCCGCCCGCGACAACGAAAGCGAGGATACGAATACAAACCGCAACAGTCGCAATCACGTTGCGCTTCATAGGTCTAACGAGATGAAGCTCAGCCGCAGCCAGCGGGAACGCGCGTAACAAAAACGCGGAGCGAAGAAGTCTCCCCCGAGCAAGTCATCGAAACGCCCGGCGTTGGCTGCAGCGCTTGGTCAGACCTGTTCGTCTGTGGCTCAATAATTCCTAACCCAATTGCGCTTTGGGAACGTTCTCTTGTGCATGCGCGCTATTTGCGCAGCGTGATTCTGCTTGAGGCGAGTTATCTCCGCAGCGAGCTTTTCCTTAACCTTCGCTATCTCGGCCGCATGCTCTCGCTCAAGCTCCGCTATATGCGAATTCAGGCTCTCGATTTCCTTCTTGTGCTTCTTGGATGTAGCGCGTGATGCTAAGTCGGCCACGATGTCGTAAATGTCTTTGATCGCTCCCATGGTTGTGAAATGTCTAACGAGGATTAGGCGAAAGTTCGTAAAACATCACGAACGTTTTTTCCTCTAATTCCGCAATCATAGTTGTTGTTCTGTCGCGTTGGTTGTTGTGCGCGGTTTTGCGAGAAAATGTTCTACTTCGTCGTTGTACGACTCGAACGGGCTGTCCATGACGAAGAAAACTACGAGACCTCCTCGCTGCAAAGATTGCGGTGACCTGGCCGCGATCTTCCAAGCCCGTTCGCGGCCGGTATTAAAAAGACCGCCGCGCAAAAAAATACGAATACCGCTGCCGAACCCGACCACTCCCAAAATCCGAGATGCCAGAAGACGGAATTTCGCAGAACACTACGAATCGGCATCGCCCAAGCAGGGTGTAATCGCGTAAGGACCAACAAACATTCGCTGAGGAAAATCCCGGTCAGCGGCGGCAGCGTCACTAACGACCAAGTCCAAAACAAGCGTCCCTGGAGCAGGTTTTTCCTGAACCCTTTCCACGCGCACCAACAGGCACTCAACATGCCGATCGCGATGAATCCCGCGGCCGAACGCGCGATCAATTCATGCAGGCGCCGGATTCCTAACACATCGTGCACGTGTTGTGGCACAACAAGGCAGGCGCTAATCAGCGAGAAAATTCCAGCTATTAAAGCTGCGGCGCTGACGCGGGCAGCGCGCGGCGAGGCGATCTCCAAATTCCGATGTAAATACCCAGCAAATGGCAGCATCAGCACCGCGGCCACGATGATCCCGCAAGCCGGTAACCAATAGTGGCTGGGATTGTCGCGCGGTGAGAGCAAATTGGAAATCACCCGATAGCGCCAGTCGTAATTTTTGGGAAACATCTGAGCACTCAGCCCAAGCGTTCCGAAAAACCCCAGAAAAATCAGCGCCAAGAGCGCACTCAAAACTGCCTTTCGATACAACACGTCTCGAAGTCGCGACTTAAGGAGCCTGTCACGCCGCGTGACAGAAGCGTCAACGATCAGCGGCATCGGTATCGGCATTGGTCGTGCGCGGTTTAGCCAGGAAACGTTCTACTTCGTCGTTGTAGGTCTCGAACGGATTGCCCATGACAAGGAAATCGCGGCTGTCGCACGCGATCGAGTCCCAGTTGATCACGTAAGGGAAATTGTAGTTCTGGAAAAAAGCCACTGCCCGTGCGCGGCCTGAAG
This sequence comes from Verrucomicrobiota bacterium, assembly GCA_003218475.1. Taxonomy (GTDB): domain Bacteria; phylum Verrucomicrobiota; class Verrucomicrobiia; order Chthoniobacterales; family UBA10450; genus Udaeobacter. The sequence goes on from QHNR01000053.1 coordinate 2,697, forward strand.
CGCGGGTATTAGCGGGAGGAACGTGCGTCGCGCTAGGACGCCGGACGCTGTTGTTCCACTCCGCGATTCGTTTGCCAGGCGTGACGCCAAAGAACAAGCCACGGCGCGGGTCGATGTTGTGATATTCGAGGTCGATACTCTGCAGCCACGGATCATCCCAGTTCAGTCCTTCGGATTCGACAAATGTTTCCAGCAACCATTTCTTCGTAATCCAGTCGACGCCGCCAATAAGCGCATGGCGATTGTGTGGGATTGCTTCAAGAACGAATCCCCAGTTCTCCAGTAACCAATTAGTTTCCGCGCTGCTATTGTGCAGGTACTTCTGCGCCAGCTGATGAAATTCCCATTGCACTTCGAGCGCGCCGATGGTTCTGCCATTCTCAAGACGGACGGTCCATCGCTGCGTAGGATCACGAGAAATGTCGCGCGTGCTTTGTACCGCATCAGCCAGAACAAGGTTTCGCGGCAAACGGCCTTCCTCGAGCAATGACAGAACACAGGCAGTCGTCCCGATCTTTAGCGCATTCGCATAGGGGCTCATGTTCGAATCGCCAATGAGCAAATGGAGCCGGCGATATTTTCGGTAATCAGCCAGCGGTTCGTCGCGCGCATTGATGATTGCGCGATTAAACTGCACCCACTGATAAATGTCGTTCACGATGTGATCGGCGCGCTGACTGAGCTGAAAATTCACATGCGGCTCCGATTGCGGCGGCTCGAAATCGAACGCGAGCGGGTTCGACTGACCGACTCGGCCAGATCCGGTGAAGATCTGCCGCGTCGCTAAAAACGTCAGCAGCGTTCCGAGAATTGGAGGCGTGAACTGCGCCTCTCTTTTCATCAAATAATTCTCGTGACAGCCAAACGTGGCTCCCGTGTGATGATCGACATTGTTCTTGATAAAAGACACACGATCCTCCGCACCGAGCGCGACCAGTGACGATTGCAGCAGGTCGTCGCCAGCTAACTCATAAGTCACGAGATCGTGCAGATGCAAACATTCCGGCGACGCGTACTCGATATGACCCATGTCGAGGTAAAGGCGTCCGCCATTGAGAAGAAATCCTCCGTTGCCCGGCGGTTCCTCGTAGTCGCGGTAATGCAAATCGATCGTACCGGCATCGGCTTTTCGGAAGAGATAATTTTTGACCTTCGCCGGCCACAGCTCTGAGTTCACGTGCGGTTCGTCTTCACTCAGAAGACAGCCGTATTCGGTCTCGATTCCAACGATCCGATCCATTGCAAGCAATTAACGCACTGAATCGAGATTTGGCTAAACGAAAAAGTCCCCTCACCTCAATCCTCTCCCCAAACGGGGAGAGGCGGATTCCACGGCGGCATTCCCTCCTTGTCATTCTGACCCCGCAGTCGTGGGAGAAGAATCTCTGATCACATTTCTTCGACGGCACACCAAGGTCAAAAGCCAGAGATGTTTCGCTTCGCTCAACATGACACGTGCGCGTGAGAGGCGGATTCCATTGCCTCGGTGCGCGAATCAACTCGACGATTGCGAAAAGGCTCCGCCTCGCCCTTTCGCAAAGGGAGAGGACTGAGGTGAGGGATTGTTTTCGGCGCTTGAAGCAGCCGCAAACAGGCTCAATTTAATTTGATGTCCCAAGTTGCTCTTCGCAGCCCGTCTGAGAAAGTGGGCGGCCTTTTTTATTTTGGCCGGGTGCTGGATAAAATCCGGGTGCACGCCAAAGGCGATTTACCTTCGGACTATCACGCCAACCTTGGGAAAGGCTTTGACGAGAAATGCGTACGTTTTCTCCGAGTGAGTTACGATCAATTAGTCGAGCGCGTGAAGAAGGGCGGTACTGATGAGGAGATTTTGCAATGGTGCTTCAGCGTGGGGCGCAAACCATCTGAAGACGACCTGTATGTTTGGAACGAATTCATGCGAAAGCGCGGATGGAACGATGAAGTATCCGATATTTTAAAACGCCGGAAAGCCGAGGCAGGCATGTCCGACAGAGCAGACATTCAGACGGCCTTTCAATTTATCGATGCTGACGAAGGGCGTCTGCCAAGCTGACGCCGACAGAGCAAAAATCGATCGGCAAAACTCGTCACCGATCACTGGTCACCAATTACTCTTGCTATTCCTCCAGCGTATCGATTCGCTCGGCCAGACCAAAATCAAGCTCGGTCAAGCCGCCTTTGCTATGCGTTGAGAGAACCAGGCGCACTTTATTGTAGCGGATGTCGATATCGGGATGGTGTTCTTCATCCTCCGCAACTTCGGCCACAGCGTTTACGAAATCGATCGCATCGGCAAAATCATCAAACTCGAAAGTGCGCTCGATATGTTTCTTCTCCAGCTCCCATTCCGGGATCTTTTTCATGCGGTCTTTCAAGTCCGCAGCTTTTATTAGGTCAGCCATAACGGGAGAACGAGTATCATCCGAAAATTGTTTTGCAATGCCAAATCGAGTGACTTTTTTGTAGCGTAGCCATCTTGGCTGTGTGGGTCGGCAAACGTCCCGTCTGCCGGGTAAAAACTCTTAAAGGTTCAAAATGTTTCTAAGATTTTTAACTGAATCGAAAACTCCCACGGCACAATCGCGCGCCTGCGCGGATAGCCGCGGCCAATCCCGCAGCACATTTTTCACGGCGGCCTCCGCCTCATCAGCATCTCGCACAAAACTGAATCCGTTCTTGGCCGGGAGATAACGCTTGGCGCCAGTGTCTTCCGTAATGACCGGCCGCCCGAGAGCGAGAAAAGCCGCAGCGCGATCGCTGATCCAGCCGGTTCGCCATGCCACATCAACGCCTTTGATCGCGGTGAATTCACCGACCGCGCTAGCCAAGTAGCGGCGATACGACCTCGGCGTCCGCGCGACTTGGTGAGGATCGACAATTTTCCAGCCGAGCCGTTGTAACCGTTCTCGTTCTGGATCCCGGGCGCTTATGTTCATTGCCAGTTCGAACTTCGCCTCAGGTACGCGACTTGGAAGACCCAGGTAAGGCTCGAAAGCAAGCTTTTTGGATAAATCAGGAAATTCGCCGGCAACTTCTACGGCGCCACCCCAATACCACTGTCCAACAGTTGTAAACTTCGGTGTTCGCGGCCGCGGTTCCGGGCGTATCCATTGAGTGTCTACCAGAGGATAGAATGTCTTCCAGTTCAGTCGCGCCTCCGTAGCCGCTTCCCTGTGAGAAGCGACACCCGGATCAATTGAAGACCTCGAGCCCCGCGCTTCGCGCAGCGAAGCGGCTACAGGTACCAACCTCGACAATTGGCAGTCGCTTCCGTGCACATTGAGGCCAATCGTCCAGAATTCGTGGTGATACGATTGGCCCATCTCCATCTTCGTCATCCAGTAAAAGATCTCGCTTGGATCGAGATCGCAAAACACGCGGCGTTCGAACTTCAACAGCAGCGGCGGATGAATTGAATACGCCAGATTGAGCAAAACAGTCGGTCCGCGAAGGCGATCGAGGAGTTCATGTTTTGAGATTCCGATGCAACGCATCCCATCCAGATCATGCGCGTCTGACGCTGGTTTTTGATAAAGCAAACAGTATCGGCTGGCCAATCCATGCGCGCGCAATTGCGTTTGGAAATTTTTGATCCTGGCTTCGTCGGCTGACACATCTTCTGTGGCCGGCAACAATTCCAACCAAATCGCATCCAGCTTCAGTCGTTTCAGCCCGAGCATCCATTGCAGCGGCACGGAGAAATTTCCGCCGCCTTCGCGATACTTGGCAGCAAATCCGCAGCCGAGGAAAATCGTCACTGGAAGAAGAAGCAGAAGAAACATCGAACGTCCAACACTGAACGCCAACGTTGGATTCGTTCGTGGCCCCTACGTTCGAGCATTGGCTGGATGATGCGAGCGCTGACTTTCGAGGCATCCAAACGTACGTCCGGCCCCCGGCCGACTGTAAATATCGCTAGGCGCGACGCGTTGAATTGCGCTGGCGTTCGCAACAAGTGAGCAACGAACAGTACAAAAGTGACGAGTGATGAGCGCAAAATTGTCGAAGGCGGATGTCGGATTGCGCAAATCGTGGGCCTGAAAGGCGGAGAAAACTGAGAAATCGGAAGCGGCTTATGATCTTACTGTCCGCGTTGGCTGCTATTTAAAGCAAACGATTTTACAGTTTGCGATAACCCGGATGCACGTCGGGGGTGAGCCCTTGTTGATGGACGATTTTACGGCCCAAGGCCGCAAGGTCCTCGCGCTCTTTCGCGGTCAGAGCTGCACATAGATCAGCTTCATGTTCGGCGGCTAATCTGGAAAGTTTCTCCAGCATGCGCTGTCCGCGTCTGGTCAGGATAATCTCGGAGTGGCGGCGATCCTTGGTGCTGCGTTTTCGTTCAAGCAAGCCCTTTTCGGTCAGTTCATCGAGCAAAATGACCATGCGGCTTGGGAGCACACCGAGTCTTTTCGCCAGGAGGCGTTGGTTGCACACGGGAGTCGTGGCAACGACTCGCAAGATTCCGGCATGCCGCGGAGCAACACCCAAGCCTTCAATCCGCTCGGCAAAGCGATCGGCCGCGTGCGCGCCGAGTTGAGCGAGCAGAAAGGCGGCGCCGGTTGGCCGTGGTGGGCGACGGAGTTTCATACCGTTGCCGGCAGCATAAAGAAATTACTTGCGCAATGCAATCGTTCATAGGATGAACGATTCATGGAAACAATTAACACATCCTCAAAGAGCCATCGTGGACCACATCCGGGTATCGTGGCGATCGCTTACGCGCTGCTCTTTAACGCCGGCCTTTATCAGGTCATCAGTTTCACCGGTGGACCGCACTTTCCCAGGCCGTGGGAATCGACTGAGACGATCGCAACTTATTTTCAGGCACAGCCGAAGTCAGTATTGGTTTGCGCATTTCTACAATTCGGCGCGGCGATACCTCTCGGCATCTTTACTGCCACCATGGTAAGTCGGCTTCGTTTTCTCGGCGTGCGCGCGGCTGGTCCTTCTATCGCGTTGTTCGGCGGACTGATGACGTCCTTTAACATGGCTCTTTCGGCCCTCATTCTTTGGGTCATGGCGTATCCCGGCATCGCGCAGGAAACAGCGGTCTTGCGCGCGTTGTATTACCTCGCTTTCGCGATCGGTGGCGTCGGGTTCGCGGTCCCGCTGGGTTTGCTGATCGCCGGCTTGGCGGTTCCCGCGGCGATCATGAAACTGCTTCCAAAATGGCTTGTCGTATCTGGTTTCGCTCTCGGAATCATTGGCGAATTGAGCGCTCTCCAGCTGATCATTCCTCAAGCGTTGTTTCTAATCCCGCTAACGCGATTCCCCGGATTCGTTTGGCTGATCGCCGCGGGATTTGCCTTGCGCGCATCGCCTCGATCGGCGCTGCGATGATCTTTGCGCGAGCGAATCTCGTAAACCTGTTGTGAACTAGTCATCGCGCCCCCGGCCGCTGGGCGGCTGAAGACGTGTTCAGTGCCACGGCGGCGCGAATGAGCGCCTGCAACGACTTTTCATCAATCTTGTCGCCCTCATGGAAATCGATGGCACGCCTGGTGTTGCCTTCGAGGCTGGAGTTGAAGAGGCCTGAAGGGTCCTCCAACGAGGCGCCCTTGGCGAAGGCCATCTTCACGACATTCTTGTACGTCTCACCGGTGCAGATCATTCCGGCGTGCGACCACACCGGAACCCCTCTCCACTTCCACTCCTCGACCACTTCGGGGTCGGCCTGCTTGATGAGAATTCGGACCCGAGCGAGCGTCTCGCCCCGCCAATCACTCAGCTCCTTGATTCTCGCATCTATCAGCTGAGAGGGAGAGTCTCCTCCTTTTCCTTCCTTCCCCCGAAGGCTTTCGGGGTTCCTCTTCTTCATGGTTGTTGTCGCTGGCCCGTCACTTGAGTATCGCTAGTCAGCAAAGCATCAGGTGTCATAGAATAGGTGCTTCCCTTTGCTGGTTAGTTTTTCGGTTTGGCAGACAGATTGTAGGCGACGGCGGCTCGAATCAAGTCTTTCAAAGGCGCCGCATTCAGGTTGGCACCCTCGCTGAAGTCAATCGCTCGGGTGGCTTTGGCTTCAAGGCCGGCGTTGAAGAGGTGTGTCGGGTCTTTCAGAGAAGCTCCCTTGAAAAAGTTGACCTTCACATGGTCCTTGAAAGCGCCTGCGGCGCAAATCAGCCCATTCCGCGTCCACACTGCGGTATTCCACTTCCATTCCTCGGTGAGTTCGGGGTCGGCCTCGTGAATCAATTTGCGTAGTTGGGCGAGCATCGCGCCCCGCCAATCGTTAAGTTCTGCGATTTGGTTGGTGATTAGTTGCGAGGCCGTCGGGGCGGCCTTTGTCGGTTGTTTCTTCATGGTTTCTTTTTTTGGCCGGTTTTCATTCACAGTAAACGCGAGCGACGCCGAACGAGAAAGAGATAAGCCACCAGGGTGTCGTGGCAAACACGTTGAAGTTCTTTTGCAAAGGCGCCGTTGGCGTCATCGTTTGGTTAGATCGGTTGTGACCCGGATGATAACGTGCTTTTCAGGGCACGCGCATCAACGTAGAGTACGGCTCGTGACGGTTCTCGCCGTCTTGGTGGAGTGCTGGGGCAAGCCAATCGACCTCTTCCAAACCTGCCACAGGCTCCCCGTACAAAGGTGCGGATCTTCATTTCTCGATTCATTTCAACATTTCAGCTCTTTGCCTCTCAATCGCCGTTTAGCTTTTTTAGACCTAAGGTTGTGCATATCTTCTCTTGAACACGCGGTGTCGGACGATGGGGATGACGAGCCCAGACTGTTTATGAGCAGTTTCTTCCAGGAGTTGCAGCGGCGAAAAGTTTATCGCGTCGCCGCCGCGTATATTATCGCTGCGGGATTCATTATTCAGATAGGATCAGCCGTTTTTCCGGCGTGGGAGTTGCCGAATTGGACGCTTCGTCTTGTGATCGTGCTTTTGCTGATTGGGTTCCCGATTGCACTCATCCTTGCCTGGGCCTACGATGTGACGCCGCAAGGAATTCAGGCCACGCCAAGAGTTCCGGGAGCGCATCGGCGCCGCAATATTATTCTCCTCGTCGCCGCCGGCGCGATAATTTCTACCGCTGCGGGATTTTTTCTCTTGCCGCGCGCCTCGGCACGCAAGATCGACAAATCAGTGGCGGTGCTGCCCTTTCAAAATCTGACCGATGAAAAGGCAAACGCATATTTCGCAGAGGGCATCCAGAATGAGATTCTGACAAAATTAGCGACGGTTCGGGATCTCAAAGTCATTTCGCGAACCTCGACGGCGAAGTATCAGAGCAAGCCGGACAACTTAAAGACAGTCGCGCAAGAGCTCGGCGTTTCCACTATCCTCGAGGGGACGGTGCAGAGAGCTGGCGACAAGGTTCGGGTGAATGTGCAGTTGATCGATGCCCGCGGGGATACGCATCTTTGGGCGAACAGTTATGATCGTGACTTTAAGGATGTTTTAGCAGTTGAGAGCGAGGTCGCAGCGCAAATCGCGGACGCCTTGAAAGCGAATCTCTCGCCGAGCGAATCGCATGTCCTGGCCGCGGCGCGGACAGAGAATACGGAAGCTTATGATTTTTTCCTACGCGGTCAGTATGAGTTTCACCAGGCAGAGAGCAGTCTGGCTGCAGACGCCTACGATCGTGCCGACGCGTTTTACCGGCAGGCGCTGGCACGCGATCCAAACTTTGCCGAGGCCGCCGCGGAGCTCGCACGCTGTCGACTATCGCGACACTGGTTCGTCTCTCCTTTGGCGCCAGCGGAATTAGAGGAGGTGAAGTCGCTCATTGACCGCGCTCTGGCGCTGGCTCCAAATTCTCCGGAAGCGCACTTTGCGCTGGGATTGTTCTTTTATTGGGGTCATCGCCAGTACGAGAACGCGCTGGCAGAGTTCAACCGCACGCTGGAATTGCAACCTAACAACGCCGACGCGCGGGCGTATTGCGCTTGGGTTTATCGCCGGCGCGGTGAATGGGAGCGCTCGCTGACCGATTCTCAACGAGCGGAGGAACTCGACCCGCGCGACGCCAGCATCCCGACCAATATTGGAGTGACCTGCAATGTATTGCGTCTGTGGAAGGATGCGGAGCGAGCCGAATTGCGAGCTCTTGCCATCGATCCGCACAACACGCAGGCAGCGATGTTCCTTGTCCTCACTCGCCTCACCACGACGGGCGATGTCGACTCGGCCCGGCGAGCACTCGATGATTTTCCAGATCTCATCAAAAGCATTCCCGGCGGCGCCGGCGGTCCACGTGGCGCTACCGGAGCCGGCGATGTTAGTGCAGTCATTACCTGGCCGGTTTACCTCGACGTGATCGAAAGACGTTTCACCGATGCTTTTCAAGCTGTCGAGAAGAGGGTGGTCAACGACGATCGCGCACATCTTCAACAGCTTGCCGGGCGTGTCGCTATTCGCGTGCTGGCGGGAGAGCCTGAGGCAGCCAAATCAATGGGAGAAGAAGCGCTGCCGTTACTCGAGGCCAGATTCAAAGAGCGACCGGATGACACTTTCGCGATGACGGAGCTATCCTGGGTTTACCTCGCCTTGGCACGCAATGCCGATGCGCTGCGCCTTTCCAGACAAGCGGCGGATACAATCTCCATCGAAAAGGATGCTCTGGCCGGTCCAAATTTCCAGATCGGGCTCGCGCAAATCGAGGCACGTGCGGGCGCACCTGAGGAAGCCATTAAGAGGCTTCGACGTTTGCTCTCCATCCCGGCGGGCGGGGCAGCGTCCATCGCTGCTTTGAAGATTGACCCGGTCTGGGATCCGATCCGCACCCGTCCTGATTTCCAGCAGCTGCTCTCCGGTCCGGAGCAGATCGGACCTAACAAGTAACAGGAATTGCATCTTCGGAACTTCTCTGCCGAACTCAAACGGCGCAACCTTTACAAGGTCGCAATCGCCTAAGCGGTTGTCGCTTGGCTGTTGATCCAGGTCGCGACACTTTACGGCTCTTTGAAGTCGCTCACGTAGATCGACAATTCCTTCACCGATTAGCGCCCGGAGTTTTGGTTGCGTCTCAGCGATTGATTTCAACGGGCGAACAATCTGGATTGCCGATGCACAAAAGGCGCTAGGAAATAAGGGAGCAACCATTAGACCGATGCGCAGATCGCTTTGTGTTTTCTCCGTCCTCCTCCTGCTACTCTCGGCAGCAAGCGTCGCCCAGGTGGGTAATACCCCTCCGCCAGCTCCCACCACGCGCGTCATCGCCGTGCTCAGTGCAATGACCCTGGAAATCGAGACACTGGGCCAGCAACTCACGGACAAGACGGAAATGACGGTCCAGGGGATCCGGTTCACGATCGGGAGCTTGAAAGATAGAAGGGTTGTCCTCGCCCACTCGGGGATTGGGAAAGTGAATGCAGCCATGGCGGCTACCCTACTTGTCGAGCAGTTCCAGCCGACCCACGTCCTCTTCACCGGGATCGCTGGAGGCCTCAACCCAGACCTTCGCCCCGGCGATGTCGTGATTGGCGGCAAGACGGCGTACCATGATTATGGAGAGTGGACTCCGGAAGGGTTTTGCGTCGGCCGTACGGTGGACCCGTTCACCGGCAAGCCGAACCCGCTCTTCTTTCCCGCCGACGCGGGCCTGCTGGCGGTGGCTGAAAAGGCCGCATTGGACCTCAAGCTCGCGCCCGTGAAGACGGCCTCAGGCGAGAGGAATCCGTGGGTCGGGGTGTTTGAGTCATCCCGGCCGCGTTTCTACCAGACAAATGGGATCAGCCGATAGCGGACCTTTTCCGTGTAGGCTTCGTAGCCCTTCAATTCCCGTTTCAAAAATCGCTCCTCCAATATGCTCCGCAATGCCAGCACCGCGATCGGAACGATTGCCACCAAAGCCGCAACATATGATTCCAGCCAGAGCGCCGGGCCAACGGCCATTGACGCAAAGCCCGCATACATCGGATGCCGCACCACGCCATAGAAACCGGTATCAATGACTCGCTGGTGTCTGTCTTCCTGCAACTTCACCACCGGCACGGCGAAGGGGTTGACCTTCATCGCAAGCGTCATGATCCACCAGCCCGCGACGTAAAGCGCAAGTCCGAAAAATGAAACGAGCGCGCCAGGTTTTGGCATAAGATGGAACCGGAACACATCTAACGAAATAAAGATGATCTGTCCGACATACGAGGCGACCAGCGAGACCACGAGAACCCTGTCCCAAAGCGGCTGTCCTTTTTGTACGATCCCCTTAGCGCGCTGGGACAGCAGGTCAGCGTTATCGCGCGCAATCCTCCAGACCGCCACGGCGGTCACGACTAGGGTTATTCCAAGGAATACCCAAGCGCGCCACCAGTGCAATGTGTCGGCCGGCATAAAGAGCAGGAGAGCGTAAAACGCGACGTTGAAGACAATACCGGCGGCGAGTTTGAATGCGGACACCGAGCGTTTAGAAAGTCAATTTTGATAAGTAACGCGTCATTAGAGGATAATCATAAAGGCCGTTAACTGGTCAAGGTGGCGATTCCCGGTCCAACGGCCATTCATGTGACCGGCTGTAAAACCTTACATAGCCGATTGCGCTGCTGACTGCGTTTGGCTCGCCGTACCAAAGCCGAACGAATGGCAGCGCATCGGAAATTAGATCGACACCGCGATTGTCACTGCGCGGTCGAATCTCGTAAGCGTGCTTTCTTGTGTCACATCGAAATCGGCGCAAGACTCAGAACACTACATTTTTAGGATGCGAAGCTTTCTCACTTACCTCTCAGAAAGATGTAAATGGGCATCAAAAGGGACTGGCGCGGCTTGTGGATGGGTATCTCTCATTGTTGGAGCCACGCTAGCGGTTCTTCTGTGGTTTTATCCGCGGTGGTTTCATGACCACATTTCGGATCGAATGAACGCATGTGTCCTCGTTATGGTACCGTTACTGGCTGGAGCGAGCGTATTTCTCGTTCGGTGGTTCGTTTCTCCCTATCCAATTTATATGCAGATTCGAAGGACGCTAGACACGCTAACCGACACAAAAAAGGAGGAACGCGCTAAAGCTATCCGCGCCTGTTTTGAGCGAAGCGCTGCGATCCTAAAACAACAGCATTCGGTCTTACTGTCCTTTCACGCGCTATCGCGTGCGGAGGGGCACAGATTGGAATCTAATCAGGAAGTTGCCGAGGTTTGCGATCTAATCCAAGAGGCTGGATACGATCATCCATTTGAGGGAATATCGCCGGGATACGTGCCAGAAAAAGATTGGCTGGCTTTTTTAAATTACGTCAGACACGCTCCTAATATCAATCCAGAAGAGGGCAAGGATTATCTTGACGCTGCCGATCGGTGGCGACAAGACCACGGCTATCCATTGCCACCTGACGATGCTGATTTCGTATCGTTAGTTGAACGAACGTTGCTGCGGTGATGAAAACGATCCAAGCCGCGGAATGACCATGCAAGGCGAGATCGACAACACGGCTGCCGTCCGCCGTCTCTACGAAGCGCGTGGACACCCGGAAATCATTCGCGAATTAATTGCTTCCGATGTGCGGTGGGAAGTGGTCGAAGGCTTTCCTCACAGCGGCGTTTACGTAGGACTTGACGAAGTGTTTGATTTCTTCACGCGTCTGTTCGGCGACTTTGAGGATTGGCGCTCACAGCCAGTTATGAATGATTGGCAGCATGAACGCGCTTCTTGGAAGATTTTTACGCAATCGCAAAGTCATTCCGTGGTAACTCGAAACCCAACCCAAAAGGAAAGGCACATATGAAAATCGCAGTCCTCGGCACCGGCATGGTGGGCAACGCCCTTCGAACAAAGCTTGTTCAGATTGGAAATGAAGTCGCGATGGGCTCACGCAACACCAACAACGAGAAAGCTGCGCAATGGGCCAAGCCGCTAGGTGCTCGTGCACGCACAGCTGCCTTCGCGGACGCGTCAAGATTCGGCGAAATCGTTTTCAATTGCACCGGCGGCGCCCATTCCATGGAAGCGCTGGAAATGGTCGGCGCCGAGCCCTTACGTGGAAAAATTTTGATCGACGTCTCGAACCCGCTGCAAGTTGGCGAAGGTGGCACGATGGTTTTGGCTTTCTGCAACACCGACTCGCTCGGCGAGCGGATTCAAAGGGCGTTCCCCGAAACGCGCGTGGTCAAGGCGCTCAACACTGTGAACTGCGAAATCATGATCGCGCCCTCGCGCGTGCCGGGCGATCACAACTTATTCATCTGCGGGAACGACGCGTCTGCCAAGAAAGAAGTTGTCGATCATCTCAACAGCTGTTCGGCTGGAAGCCGGAGAACATTGTTGATCTTGGCGACATCACCGCCGCGCGCGGAACCGAAATGATGATGCCTCTGTGGATGCGACTATTCCAAGGCGTCATCGGCCATCCGCATTTCAATTATCACATCATTTGCGGGCACTGAATCCGCGTACGTCCTCGGTCAGCACGTGCAATGCAGGATGGCGTACGCCTGGCCCTTCTTCACTTCCTCCAACAACTGACAGACTTCCGATGTGGGCGCCGCAATGAGCTCGATACCGCGCCGTTTCGCCTCCGCTAGGACTTCGTCCATTACCGGAAGCGCGCCCTGAGCGCCGGTTCCCACAATGAGCCGCTTACCTCTCCAGGGAATTTCTTCCTCGGCCGAAAGCGGCGTGTGGCCAAACTTTTCGCGGAATTGCTTGGAAGGTCCTTTCTTCCGCTTTCGCACTTTGCCGCCTTCGATCACCACATCATGCGTGTAGCGCTTTCCCTCAACCTCGATCTCACCAAATTTGACCAGTCGTGCCTTCATATCTCAATGTTCCGCTGGTTCGAATTCCAAGACAAGTGTTCCGCCGAATTGTCGATTACTATCGGCAGCCGTGAAGTAAGGGTCTAAAGCGAAGCCGTTACAGTGTGCCCTGACTTTTGGCTGCACAACATTCAATTCAAAGTCAGATTCCAACTACCGAGTTCGTTGGGGGGTCTCCCCGCGAACCAATGTTTGGGTAGAAGATTGGGGCTTGAACGGTGACACATTGTATGTACAATGAGTCACCGGAGATGATCAAAATGCTTGTGCGGCACGGAAATTCATTCGCCCTGATCCTAGACAAGCCCGTGCTGGAATTACTAAACGTTGATCCCGCCAGACCTGTCGCAATTTCAACGACCGATGGAAAAAGTTTACTCGTTGCGCCATTGAGTGGCGCTAAGAAAAAAACCGCAAAGCGAACGCGTCCGCGACAACGTCCGAGACGGAGAGCAGGAAAAACAAGGAAGCATATGATGAAAGCAATATCGATCCTGTCGATCGGTGCACTGGCAGCAATCAGCGCGGGATGTTTAAGCACTAGGCGGAGTGTCTCAGCCACAGGAGGGCGTTATCCGTGGAAGAAGGATATCGTGACAACTGTCTTTTGGATCGGCGAGAAGCCGAGCGCAAACAATCCGGTGCCGAACCGCATAAGCTCATGGGACAAAAATTGGAGCAGAAGTTACGGCGGATTTGACGATCCAAATCCCGCGCATCGGCGCAATTTGATTCCCGTAAAGTTTACGCCTCGACAGAATCCGTTTTACTGCGCCCTCCCATACAATGACAAGGCCGCCACTGGCCATCGACCGGAAGCGCCCCGCGTCGTTCCATGGTTCAAGGAAGCGTACCAAGGTCCCGGCGTTTCCACCTGCAAGGATCGATGGGTTGCGATTCGCAAGGGGAATCGAACGGTTTATGCGCAATGGGAAGACGCAGGACCCTTCCGCACTGATTATTGGCAGTATGTATTTGGCAATGAACGTCCGAAAACCACTCTAAACCGAGGCGCAGGTCTCGATGTCTCTCCCGCTGTGCGTGACTATCTCGGATTAAACGAAACGGATGTGACCGACTGGCGCTTTGTAGAGTTTAGCGAAGTACCGCGCGGGCCGTGGTCGACGCTCGGAGAAAACAACACATTTGTGATTAGCGATCGCAAAACAGGCAGCGAATTGGCCCAGGCGTCAAAGCCCGCCGAAGACCGTGCGATTGCGCCATAACTCGGCTCAAAACTCGTACTTGGCGGCACAACAAACGATTCAAAGTCACTGGCGGCACGGGCAAATTCCGTGCGCGCATCCGAATAGATGTTATGCTACGGAACTTTTATCCCACGAAATCACACGATACCCGGATATCATAACCCAATTTCATAGGTAAAATGACATTGTGCGCCCGTAGCTCAACTGGATAGAGCGTCTGACTACGGATCGAGAGAAGAGCTTTTGCGCATGTTTGCACAGTGTTGCACAGTCTCGTTTTCATAGGTAAATCGACCAGATGTTAGTCTCAAGGTGTAGCGTAGTAGTTTTGCATGATTTTGCAGCCAGATCGGGCTCCACCGTAGAAAAGCAACCGTAGAAAACCGCGGTGGCGGGTCTGCTCCAGCAATCGATTGCAACTTCGGCTGAAACCCTATGGAATAATAATCATCAGTTTTTTTGTTTACGGAGTAATAAGAGCTGGTCAGGACCCCTAACACATATCCATAGGGTGCAGATTTTTTCACCTGAAACGACTTGGAATCAGGTGCGCTATCCTGGTGTTCTAGGAAGAGTAAAACGGCCTCACCGCTGCCTGTCTTCTACAGTTTGATTCTACGGTGACGCCCTAAACGCCGCGGCCAAAACGTTACAAGCCCTAACAGGCGCCGGACGGACTGCCTGCTACAACGCGCTAAAGTCGAACGGACGCTTGCCGCTCATGTTAGCGAAATCACGGTCTGCTCTCAGGAAAGGGTAGCAATTTGTCCGGACTTGTCTGCGGCGGCGCGTGATAGGTATGGCACGTGATGCATTCCGCCACGACTTTTCCCGCGGGGCTGTGGCAGGTGACACAGTTCGCTTTTATGGGCATAAGAATGTCCGACGTGTTCCGGCTCTGCATCGCATGATGACAGTCGTCGCATTTCACGCTGGCATGTTTTGCGTGATTGAAGTTCGCCTGCGGCATCCAACGATCGACGAGGACCGGCTTTGCGATCCTGGGGGCGGCGTTGGCCGCGGTGGCCACTGGCTTCACCTCATGGCAAAAAGCGCAGCCATAAAATGAAGCGGGCAATCCGGGACCCGCGTCATGCATTGGCTTGTAGGGATCGGTCGAAAAGAAGATCTTCCGCTCGAAATCTTCTCCAGACCCAACAAGTTCGCGTAGCTGCGTCAATTGTTTTGTGACGAAAGCCGGAAGCTCGTCCGGGCTCGCGATTTTTTCTTTCAACGCAAACTCCGCGTATTGTGTCGGCAGTGTGCTCAAAAATCCGTGCACCATCGCGGCGCTGGCGTGTGGCAAAGTTAGCTTGAGATTTCTCGGATCGAATTGGAGCGAATGGCATTCCTGGCAGTTCGCCGCGAAGGTGATGCGCTGGTAGAAACGGCCTTCACAGTCCGGTTTGTGACAGGAGTCGCAGTCGAGGCTCTTGCCGTTCTTTAGTCGAATATCCGTCGCAAAATGGCGTTGGTGATTAAAGCGGAGCACATCGGGGTCGCGAACGTGCTGACGATTAAGCTGAAATTCAGGATGCCGTTGCCAAAACGATGGAAAGGTCTGCGTGTAACCACGATCAGGTCGCGGCAAGTCGAAGGTGACCTGTTGCGGCGGCTGTGAATGCCGATGGAATTCCTCGCGTGGGAGTTGCATTCCTTGCTGCGCGGCCGCTTCCATTATCACGGAATTGTTGTGACAAGAGGCACACTGCGAACTCGCAACCATCTTCATGGGCGCGAGGCCTTGATGCTCCTGATGACAAACCGAACAGGAGCGATTTTGCACGACGCTCGCTTCATGAAACGTGTGCTGTTGATGGCAGCTCTCGCATTTCCGATCGATGGTAGCGAAGGAGAGTCCGTGATGAGAAGGATTCCGTACCAGCAATCTAAGTTGAGCCAGCGTTGGCGCCCCCAACGATTTCTCGTGGCAGCTTGCGCAATTGGCGCTAAAAGCTGCGTGATTCGTTGAGATCTTCGTTTGCTCATAGCGCCGTTTTATTTCCTGGTAGGCCCAGCTCCCAGATAACGCGAGCACGACCAGAGCCGTGGTCCCAATGATGAGCCGGCGTTGCAGAGTTCGCCGTTGTTCGCGCTGCTTCAGGTCATCATAGTTTAGGTCGAGCAAACCGGCGAGTAGTTTCAGTTTCGCGTTTTCCTTCCCATCCTTGCCTTTGCGTGCATCGGCTGCTATGGGTTCGGTCCTGGTTTCTGAAAGGCCGCCATCTTCTGACCAGCGATAACGCAATGCTTTTGGAAAACATTCTTCCTCGGGAGAAAAACCCGACTTATCGCTAGCATTTGGTTCCCCGTCGACAATTAGAGCGAGGATGCGATGTTCTCGCCCCAGTTTTTTGAACGTCTTAATTTCTTCACCTACCCAGAGTGACTGAGCGGAATTCGGCGAACAGATTACGATGAGATAGCGCGATTCGCGCAGCGCTTGTTCTAAATTCGAGCCGAGGTCGGATGAAACGCCAAGCTCTTCCCGATCGCGAAAAACAGGGAAAACTCGCCGTGGCACTCTTCCTTCGCGTGACTCTTTGCCGACAAGCCGTCGCGGAACACGATACGTTTCCAGCGCTTTGTGTAGCCAATCTCCCCATTTTTTATCGCGCTGACTGTAGCTAATGAACGCCCGATATTTGACTTGATCAATGCCCCCACTGACGGCTGCGCTCACTGTGCCCCGATAATGCTATTCAGGAGAGTACGGTCTCAAGAACAAATCCCGTATTGAATGCTGAAAAGCTGAACCGGCGCAAATCGAACCCGGTCCGCCCCCGCAAAGACAACCGCGGCGTTGATCTGATTTTCGATGCGCTGCCCTTCGGTCGGCTGTGGTACGGTGAACCAAACGCAGCCAGCAACGCAGTTGATTACGCAAAGTTTTTCAGCCGCTCACACGATGCCGTGATTCGCGTTTACGATGAAGCAGGCAACGTGATCGAGACGCACGAGCACAAGGGCGATTTCAAAGGGGAATTTTGTGACGCGGCTAGGGAAGCGGCACGCGCGGGCCTGAATCCGGTTACTGCCTAATCAATTCGCGGGCTTCGTCTGCGATTCTGTTCGCGTCGTCGATTCAATTCTTGCTAATGTTGAATTTCACTTTTACCGTAAAAACTATGGCCGACGTCGCAAACAAATACGCCGAAAACGTAGCGGGGGCATTCTACGTCGATGAGCAATGCATCGACTGCGATTTGTGTCGCGAAACGGCACCGGCCAGTTTCAAACGCAACGACGACGGGGGTCATACCTACGTTTACAAGCAACCAGAGACCCCTGAGGAGGAAGCGCTCTGCAAAGAAGCGATGGAAGGTTGCCCGGTCGAAGCGATTGGCAATGACGGCGCAATCATACTCGCGCCTCTTCGCGCGTAGCTTTTGAAAAATGGCGGCCGGAAAAGGGAAGGCCGCCCCCAGAAAGAAAAGCGCGGGCCTTCGGTATCGGAAGCTGGCAACGTGATCGAGACGCACGAGCAAGCAGGCGAGTTCAAAGAGTGGTAGGGCTGGCTTGTCCATTCCGACTGATTCCGCTTCATAAATGCCGAATAATTCGGCAGGATCCCGCGCATGTCGACATACCTCTCCACAACAGATGTTTTCCTCGCTCCAACGCCTGAAATTCGTGCGCTGCATGACAAGTCGATTCTTATCGTCACGCCGAGCGGCGATCAGATGTGGGCCAAGATTTGCGTCGAGGATGCTGACCCGGGAGGTCGCGACGCGGGCAAATGTTCCGTGATTGTCTGGACCACCTCGACGGATGAACGTGAGTGGGTTGACGCTTGCTCGGGTCGTCCGCCTCCGCCGACAGAATCGCACAGCTGGCCACAGTTTCTTACATCAGACGCCGTGAAGCTAATTAGGCCGAACGAAGAGAACCCTGCTTACGATCTTTTGCTGCAACTGCCCACGGAAGAGATCTGATGGATGGCGACAAGCACTGCTGCGTGCGGGAGGGAAAAAACAGCTTTGATTTTACAATTCGCTTTCGAATGGTGAATAGCTGGCGGAGCTGACTGTTCAAATCGCGGGACTGGATATTGTCGACGCGTGGACACGGAGACCATGGCTGATCAGAAGAACAAACTTGGCCTATCGGTCGCGATCGGCGCAGGCGTTGGAGCAGCACTGGGTGTCGCATTGCATCACCTGCCGTTGTGGCTGAGCCTCGGTTGCGTCGTGACCGGAATTATTTTGACGCGAATGACGCGATCCTGATTCTCTCACGGTATTTTGGTAGTTTGAATGTGTTGTTCGTGCGCGTGTTGCGCCTTGCATTCCATAAATGATGCCTGGAACCAAGGCGAGTGACGCGCGATTCCAATGACAAGCTTACAACACGTTTACGAAGTTCGACCGCGCAAGGATTGCCGCAGAAATGTCCCCAAATGAGCCCTTCTTCGAGCTTTATCGGCGGAAAGCTCTTGCAGCCGCGCGGCGAAGCTTGGCGATTGTCTCAGCGCTCGTTGGTTGATGAAAGTTCACCATAGCTTGGCAACATACCACGGCGGCGCCGCTGACATGAATAAAAGGTGCGCCATGTGGTTGCCAACCTTCCTTCAGCGCGGCATTCACTTTTTCGGAAGGTGCCCTGAGACAACTCCACGCGCCCACGCGCGCAGAATAGTTCAGATCGAACCCCGCCTCATCGAGAATCGCGTATTTCGGTGAGGACGATGTCGATCTCAGCGCCGGGCACGGCTGCCTCAGCACGTGCTTTGATTTGTTCCAACGATTCCACGATTACGTGCGCTCGATCTTTGGCGGATGAAAGACATCAGGATTCGCTGGCGGTTCCAAGTCGTGTGCGCCG
>QHNR01000005.1 GCA_003218475.1 Verrucomicrobiota bacterium
TTGCGCTTAAGCGCTTCGAATTTTGCCTGGAGCAAGCCAAGTCCGCGCGTCTGCAGAATTTGGACGCTCAGCTGGTACTGTCCGCGCGCTTCGAAAACGGTAACGTTGCCGTAAACCTGCACCTGCGCGCCGTCGGCCAGGGGCACGCGCAGTGATGGCATGGCACTACGAAAAATGACGCAGCCAATCTGCGCCCGTGAATCCTTGAGCGTAAAATATTGGTTGCCGTTCGGGTGCGACCTGTAATTTGAAATTTCCCCCTCGACCCAAACCGCGCCGAATTTCGTCTCCAGCGCCGCACGGATACTTCGGGTCAGCTCGGAGACGGAGAGAATCTTTGAGGTTTGCGGAAAGAAGTCGCCGGTTAGCTGCATTACGGAAACGTTGGCCGCTCTACGTCAACGTTCAAGCATCACACTGATATCAGATGGTAATTGTCATCTGGATCTGCCAGCTTTTCATAGGATCGAAGACCGCCCAGATCCCACGAAAGACTTGCGGGCAGCACTGATTACTGCCAGTGGCTTTAGGGGACGCCGTCAGAAAAAGTTTAACCATTCACAGGCGCTCTTGAGAATTGTAAACTTCATTGAAGACTTCTCGCCCCCGCGTCAGTTAGCTGCATTTCGGGCATTTGAAGCGACCGTTGAAGATTGGAGGCATCACAACTGGCGACCCAGCTTTTACGGTCCTAATTAGATTCTAAGTTGATGTCCGCAGCCAGGCCGATCATGCCCTGATTCGCGTTTACGATGAAGCTGGCAACGTGACCGAGACGCACAAGCACACTGGCGATTTCAAAGAGTCGTGAGCAATCATGTTTGAGATGTCGAGACTTTCACGTAGCCCGGTTCCAGCGCTCTTTGGAAATGATGCGATGGACTCTCAAATACTCCGAGCGTGAGCCAACCCCGAGCGTGAACCGATATTGAAGCACTGGCCATCATCAAGAATCACACCGCCAATCTCACAGCTTTTATGCAACGCGAAAACGCTCGGTTGCCGAGCTGAGTTGAAGAGCGCGGTGATCTTATTTCTTTGCCTAACAGAGCCGTTTGAATTGCGCGCGAGCCATGCACAGGCTATTGGATGGGCTACCGTGAAGCCATTTATTCGTTACATCCTAGTTCCAGTTCTATTTGCAACGGGCGGTCTGCTCGCCCGTCAGGCACGCGCGCAAGACATCGTTGTGGGCGAGTTTGCGTCGCTCACCGGCAGCGAAGCAACTTTCGGGGTCAGCTCGAGTAACGGCGTGGAGCTGGCCAAGGAGGAAATCAATAATGCCGGCGGCCTGCTTGGCGGACGAAAGATCAAGGTAATTATGGAGGACGACCAATCCAGACCTGGCCAACCCTCCGCGGCAGTTAAAAAACTGGTCGCTAACGACAAAGCGATTGCGATTGTTGGCGAAATCGCCAGCTCGCGCTCGCTCGAAGCCGCGCCGATTTGCCAAAACGCGAAAATTCCGATGGTTTCGCCAGGATCGACCAATCCTTCTGTCACTGAAAAAGGCGATTACATCTTCCGTGTCTGCTTCATCGACCCGTTCCAAGGGACGGTGATGGCGAAATTCGCGCTCGATAACCTGCATGCGAAAAAGATCGCAATTTTGCAGGATGTGAAGAGCGATTATTCAAAAGGCCTCGCGCAGTTTTTCAGGGAATACTTTACGAGTCATGGCGGACAAATCGTAACCGACCTGTCTTACACCGGCGGTGGCACTGACAAAGATTTTCGGGCGCAGCTTACTAAAATCAAAACCGGGCAGCCGGACGCGATTTTTGTCCCCGGTTATTACACGGAGGCGGGATTGATTGCGAAACAGGCTCGCTCGTTAGGTATTAAAGTCCCGCTGCTCGGTGGCGACGGCTGGGATTCGCCGAAATTGACGGAGATTGGTGGCGCAGCGTTGGACGGCTGTTATTTTTCGACGCATTTCTCGGTACAGGACAAAAACGCGAAGGTGCAGGATTTCGTGAAAAAATATCAGGCGAAATTTCGCGCTGTGCCCGATGGGATGGCGCCGCTGGGTTACGATGCCATGATGATCCTCGGTCAAGCGATCAACACAGCGAGCTCAACTGACGGAACAAAGATTCGCGACGCGCTCGCAAGCGTGAAAGATTATCCCGGAGTTACGGGCAACATCACGATTGACGAAAAGCGGAATGCTAAAAAAGCCGCCGTTGTTCTCGAGGTGAAGGGAAGCAAAACTAACTTCTTCGCGACCGTACCGCCGTGAGGGTTGTTGATTGAATTCGAGAACCTCTACGCGTTAGCCGAGCTACCGGCACGATTCTGAGCGGGTTGCGCAACTCATTGCCGAAACGGTAGCCCTCCCAGAATCTTCTTCGATCAATCATCAACCATCGACTTCCAACTTCTCGTGTCCTCGACCGAATTCATCCAGCAGCTTATCAACGGCCTCTCATTGGGCGCGTTCTATGCGCTCATCGCGCTCGGTTACACGATGGTCTACGGCGTGTTGCGCTTCATCAACTTCGCCCACGGAGATGTCTTCATGATCGGCGCTTTTTGCGGTTACTACCTGAGCCCACGACTGCTGCCACATTTCACGGGATGGCTCACACCGCTTGGACCGGTCACAGTCTTGATCTTGACAATGCTAATCTGCGCCTTGCTCGGCATCACAATCGAAAAACTCGCATATCGTCCTTTGCGCAGCCGGCCAAAGCTCACCGTGCTTATCACCGCGATAGGCGTCTCGTTATTTCTCGAGTACGGGGGCCAATTTGTTTTCGGCGCAGATCCGAAGTCATTTCCCGAATTAATGCCGGATCGCGCGCTTGAGGGAACGGGCGCGCTGACAATCACAACGACGCAGTTAGCAGCATTCATCGTCACGGTTATTTTGCTGGTTGCCCTAACTCTCATCGTCAAGCGCACAAGACTTGGAATGGCGATGCGCGCGCTTTCCAATAATCCCACGGCGGCGGCCCTCATGGGCATTAACGTCGACACCGTGATTTCCTTCACGTTCGGTCTCGGGAGCGCGCTGGCGGGCGCGGCCGGAATTTTGTTTGCGCTCAGTTATCCATCAATCGATCCGCTCATGGGACTCTTGCCCGGAATCAAAGCGTTTGTCGCAGCTGTGCTCGGCGGCATCGGAAGCATTCCAGGGGCCGCCATTGGCGGAATTATTCTTGGGGTGGTGGAAACATTTGTCGGTGCTTCGGCTTTTTCGACATATCGCGACGCAATTGCGTTCTCGCTTCTCATTGTGATTTTGCTTGTCCGGCCGGCGGGAATTTTTGGACGTGTGCAGCCTGAAAAGGTCTAAGAAAAACAACACTCGGCCGAGGGGGAATCAATGAACTATCGGCACATCAAGAAGTGGTTGCTCCTCGCCGCCATTATTCTGAGCGGCTTCGCGTCGCATTTTTCCGACGCGATCAACGCGTATTATTTGCAGGTCGTTATCTTCATTGGGATCAATATCATCCTCGCGGTGGGCCTCAATCTCATCAATGGCTATACTGGGCAATTTTCCCTAGGGCATGCTGGCTTCATGGCGATCGGCGCGTATGTCTCGGCGTATCTTTCCAACGAACACAGCGCCGGGTTTTTCCATGCGCTTGGCGGTGCAAGCTTCTTCAGCGTTGCCGCGCTGTTTCTAGGCGTGTTGATCGCCGGCGGGCTTGCCGCCGCCGTTGCCGGCCTGATTGTTGGCGTCCCCTCGTTGCGATTAAAGGGCGATTATCTTGCGATCGTCACCCTCGGTTTCGGCGAAATCATTCGAGTAGTGATTCAAAACACGGACGCGGTGGGTGGCCCGCGTGGCTACGGCGGGATCGCAAGTTATACGACCCTGTTTTGGACCTACTCGATTGTCGCAATCACGATCTACGTTGTTGTGAGTTTGATCGATTCCACCTACGGCCGCGGCTTTCTCACGGTCCGGGATGACGCGGTCGCAGCGGAAGCCGTCGGAATTAATCCTACGCGCTACAAAGTTACCGCGTTCGTGCTCGGTGCTTTTTTTGCAGGCATTGCCGGTGGTCTTTACGCCCACAGCACAACGTACATCAATCCAAGCGGATTCGATTTCCAGCGATCCATCGAGATTGTGATCATGGTCATTCTCGGCGGAATGGGCAGCACAGCCGGTGTGACCTTCGCCGCGATTTTGCTCACATTGCTGCTGGAATATTTGCGTTTTGTTTCGGGTTACCAATGGCTTCCGGAAATCGTCCGGCGCATCGCGGCGAATCGCGTCATCATTTATTCACTCGTCCTGATCGCGCTAATGCTGTTGCGTCCGCAAGGGCTCTTCGGCTGGTTGCCGCGAAGAGGAGTCCCAGTCGGCAGCGCCAGGGTCAAGCGAACAAAATTGCCGCCGCACGCCCCTTAGATCAATATGACGGGCGCGCTTCTTAATCTCCAGCAATGCAGCGTGAGGTTCGGCGGCCTTACCGCAGTCTCTGCGTTCGATTTGCAAATCGGCGCGCAAGATCTGGTCGGAATGATTGGCCCAAATGGCGCCGGTAAGACAACCGTGTTCAATATCATCACCGGAGTCTATCGGCCAACTGATGGTTCGATTACTTTCGAAAACGTGGCAATCGCTGGTCTTAAGCCAAGCAACATCGCCCGCCGCGGCATTGCACGAACGTTTCAGAACATTCGTTTGTTTCCCACGCTAAATGTGTTCGACAACGTTCGTTCGGGATTCAACCAGCGCCTGCGTCACGGGCTCGCACACGCGCTTTGGCGAATGGGCACATTTTACCGCGAAGAAAACGAGGTCGCGCGACAGGTAGACGAGCTCCTGGAAATCTTTGATCTCGGTAAATTTCGCGATGTGCTTTGCGGCAGTCTTTCCTACGGCGATCAGCGACGCTTGGAAATTGTGCGCGCTCTGGCGACGCGGCCGAAGCTTTTGCTGCTGGATGAACCTGCGGCCGGCATGAATCCGCGGGAGAAGGAAGAGTTGATGGAACTAATCCAGTTTGTGAAACAAAAATTCGAGATCGCCGTACTCCTTGTTGAGCACGACATGAAAGTCGTGATGGGGATTTGTCAGCGCGTGACCGTGCTCGATTACGGCATCAAAATCGCGGAGGGGACCCCCGCGGAGGTGCAAAAAAACCCGAAAGTGATCGAAGCGTACCTGGGGGGAGAAAAGAAGAAAGCGTAGGATCGATATGCTAGAGCTGAAGGATCTTGCAGTTAATTACGGATCGATCAACGCACTGCACGACGTTTCGTTGACCGTCGCCAAGGGCGGTATCGTCACCTTGATTGGCGCAAACGGCGCCGGAAAATCGACCACGCTGCGGACGGTTTCGGGATTGCTGAAGACACGGCACGGCAGCATTCGTTACGAAGGGGAGGAGATCAGCCATCTGCCGGCCCATCGGATCGTCCAACGCGGTATTTCACAGGTGCCGGAAGGTCGCATGATTTTCGCTAATCTGACCGTGCGGGAAAATTTGCTGATGGGCGCTTATCTGCGCAAAGATCGAAATAAACTCGGGCACGATTTCGATTCCGTTTTCGAAATTTTCCCGCGGCTAAAAGAGCGCGCGAAGCAAGTTGCCGGAACATTATCAGGCGGGGAACAGCAAATGCTAGCTATCAGCCGCGCGCTCATGAGCAAACCGCGTTGCCTGATGCTGGACGAGCCATCGCTCGGAATTGCGCCGATCCTCGTAAAAACCATCTTCCAAAAAATCGTCGAGATCAATCGATCGCTAGGCATCACGATTCTCCTCGTCGAACAAAACGCTAATCTCGCACTGGAGGTTTCCCATTACGGCTACGTCCTTGAGACCGGCCGAATCATCTTGCATGATAAATGCGACGCGCTCCGCGCAAACGAGAAAGTGAAAAGTGCGTACTTGGGCGGGCACTGAGGCCCCCAGTCCCCGGGGTGGGCGTGCCACAGATTGCAATTTCCAGCACCCGTTCGCCATCACGAAACGGGCGGTCCAGAGGTTCGACTCCCCTCGATCCAAACCGCGCCGAATTTCGTCTCCAGCGCCGGGCGGATATTTCTGGTAAGTTCGGAGACAGTGAAAATCTTTGAGGTCTGCGGGAAGAGATCGCTCGTCGATTGCATAAAAGACATTCAGCGTTCAACGCTTAACGTTCAAACATTCAGGCATAGGACATCAACCCGGATATCGATCGCTGTTGACAGTCTCGCCAGTCCGAAGATGATCGGGCGCTTATGAACATTCGCAGCGTCTCCCGTGTTATCGTTTGTGGGCTGGTCCTCGCTTTTATTGGTCAGGCAGGAGGGGATCAATCTGCCCAACTGAATTCCCACCGAGTGTTTAAGGTTGGCGTGCTTGCGTCGTTAACAGGATCGTGGTCGTCCCTCGGGCAAAATACGGTTGCAGCGCTGCAGATTGGCGAAGAACAACTCGAATCAGAAGCGATTAGCCAACACGGCGGATACCGGTTCCATTTTTTTGTTCGCGACACGCAACTCGATCCGTCACGTGCGCTCGACGCCATCGCGGATCTCGACCGGCGCGGAGTAAAGATTGTCATCGGGCCGCAATCGAGTGCCGAAGTCGCCATGATCAAGCCATACGCGGATGCGCACAATATCCTGGTAATCAGTCAGGGCAGCACGGCCTCTTCGCTTGCTATCGCGGGTGACAACATCTTTCGGTTTTGCCCTAACGATACGCGCGAAGCGGAGGCCATCGTAGCGTTTTTGTGGCATGATGGAATCCGCACCATCGTTCCGCTTTGGCGAAATGACGCTGGTAACAACGGCTTGCACGATTCCGTTCAGTCAGCTTTCCAATTGCAGGGCGGCACGGTGGAACCCGGTTATCAATACGAGGCAACGACCAGCGACTTTTCCGTCGCCACCGGCGCCGTCGCTTCACAGATTGACAATCTAATCGGCGGCGGAACGGATCCGTCCACGATTGGCGTGTATCTTGCCGCCTTCGACGAGGTGGTGGATGTATTTCACAGCGCGCAAGGAAACGCGACGCGCTCAAATACCGCATGGTACGGCAGTGATGGCGTCGCGCTCTCCGCAGCGCTGACAGGCGATTCGACTGCGGCAGCGTTTGCGGCCAGCGTTGGTTATCCCAATCCGATCTTTGGACTCCCTGACGCGCTGCAAAATGAGTGGCAGCCTGTCGCCGACGCGATCCAAGCGCGCACGGGCATCACGCCGGATGCGTTTGCGCTTTCTGCTTACGACGCGCTGTTCGTGGTGCAGCACGCATTGGAAGACGTGGGCGACCTGAGAAATTTCACCAATTTCAAGACGGCATTTGTTAATGAAGCCAACACTTACGAGGGCGTGACTGGATCGACAGCATTCGACGCCGCTGGAGACCGACTGAATCGTGATTTCGATTTTTGGGCCGTGCGGCCACAAAATGGCAGCTACGGCTGGATGCGCATTGGAACTTATAACAACGGCGTCCTCACGCTATTCTGAGGGCCGTCCATATTACAATCCAGCTTGCCGCCGTTGTATCGGTGCTTGCCGCGGCGCGCAGCGAATGAAATAACAAGCGTTCGCCGCGCCCAGACAGGCGTTTGACACAAACGCCTCTACAACTCGGGAGCAAGAGCATGAGTAATGACTTAATGCGAAGCAAACGCGGTCTTCAGCTTGATCGCGTTGTGTTGCTCGGCCGCACCTTTGAAGAGTATCGGCGCTACTTCCTGCTTGAGCCGGATGATCTTATAGGAAAAAGAGTTTTGGATGTGGCGGGCGGGGTCAGTTCATTTTGCGCGGAAGCCAACAAGCTCGGCATGAAGGTGACTTCCTTCGATCCAATCTATTCGCTGCCGCCCGAAGAAATCACTGAGCGTTCCGAGCCGGACCTTGAATCGGTTTATCGGACGATTGGATCTGTGCCGACCTATCGCTGGGGCTATTACAAAAATCCCGAATACATGCGTGAATTGCGCAAACGCGCGTCCACAATCTTTCTCCGGGATTACAAGATCCATCCACAGCATTACGTAGCGGGAGAGTTGCCGAGACTATCGTTCGCAGACGGTGAGTTTGATCTGACTCTGGTATCCTATTTTCTTTTCGCCTACCAGGACCGGTTAGACTACGAGTTCCACCGCGAATCGATCCTTGAAATCATGCGCGTGACACGAGGCGAAGCACGCATTTATCCAACGGTGACATTCGAAGCACAACCAAGCGAGTTTATTGCAAGGCTACGATCGGATCCGGCGCTCCAAACCTTTGTATTCGCAGAAATAAAAACCGATTTTGAGTTTCTGGTGAATTCGAACTCGTTCCTGAAGGTGAGGCACAGTTAGCCGGTGTGGGATATCGCGGCACTCAGGCTGCTGCATATTGTTTGCGGCGCGCGTAGAGCGCATGTGTGTCTTCGCGCCAAAGGCGCCGCATTTAACTCGCAGCCTGGGGCAGCGTCCCAGGTTTCGTGGAGCCCGAAGCCGCTAGCGCTGAAAGCGCGATTCACTTCGTCAGCGTTGGATTGAGTTGCGCTTTCAGCGCCTGTTTGCTGTTGTCAATCGAATCCCTGGGGCGGTGGCCCAGGCTAGAGCTGACATGCGCCTTTGGCGCTAGACGCGTACGAGACCGCGTTACTGGATACAATATAGCTAAGCGTGGCCACATCATTGGCCAAACAACTCAGCTTGCGCGCTGGCCGGCGGTTTCAGTCCGAGCTTGTGATACGCGTTCGCTGTAGCTACCCGGCCTTGGGGCGTGCGTTTGATGTAACCTTCCATTATCAGATACGGCTCGTTCACTTCTTCGATTGTGCCTGCTTCTTCACCGATTGCGACTGCCAGCGAATTCAATCCGACAGGACCACCATTAAATTTGTGGATTAACGTTTCAATGATCCGCTTGTCCCATTGGTCGAACCCGTCTCGATCGATCTCGAGCATCACAAGCGCGCGATCGGCCAGTTCAGCGGTGATTTTTCCTTCGGCTTTCACCTGCACATAATCGCGCACCCAGCGCAAAAGATTGTTTGCTGTGCGCGGCGTGCCGCGTGACCGCGCTGCGATCTCGGCCGCACCCGCGGCATCAATCTCCACGCTGAGTAAATGCGCGCTGCGCATAATAATCTTCTGCATTTCCTCGGCATTGTAATAATCGAGCCGCGCTGTCATGCCAAAACGCGAACGAAGCGGCGCGCTCACCATCCCGGCGCGTGTAGTCGCGCCAATTAATGTGAACTTGGGCAAATTCAGGCGGAGACTTCGTGCTTGCGGTCCCTGGTCGATGATGATGTCGAGCCGATAATCCTCCATTGCCGGATAGAGATATTCCTCGATGGCCGGTTGCAGCCGATGAATTTCATCGATGAATAGCACGGCGCCTTTTTCCAAGCTTGTTAAAAGACCGGCGAGTTCGCCGGCTTTCTCAATCACCGGGCCACTGGTGTTTTTGATGTTCACGCTCATCGCGTTGGCGATGATGTAGGCGAGCGTCGTCTTGCCGAGCCCGGACGGGCCGCTCAAGAGAATGTGTTCCAGAACGTCACCGCGCCTTTTAGCGGCTTCCACCATCAATTCCAGTCGTTCGCGTACTTTTACCTGGCCGTTGAATTCAGTGAAGGCCGGTGGTCGCAGCGAAATTTCGAAAGCGGGGTCTGGTTCCGGCGGTTTCATTCGCGCTTGGCACGAGTTCATAACATTGGAGCGCGGCTTTCGCGCGTGATTATTCCAAATTTTTGGTTAACACCAGCTCCGTGCCGCGCCGTTTGTGTATGTAATCGACTTCATCAAAGGCATTGCGAATGAGATACAGACCAAGGCCACCTGGCTTGATCATATCATGAGAGCGGCCCTTCATTTCATGGGGAAGGACCTGTTCGCCGTAGTCGCGCAGTCGCATGCGCACGCATTTGCGCAGTCCCTCCATTCGCAATGAGATCAGTTGATCGTCGCGCAAACGGTAAGCGTATCGGATAACGTTCGTGCACGCCTCGTCAACGCCGAGCACCATCAGCAGCCGTTCTTTTTCGGAAAACGGATAGCCGTTGAGAAAATCCCGCACGCAGTTCCGCAGCAAAGCAAGATTCGCGGTATGACTGCTGACCTCGACCTTTGTTCTCTTCATCGATACCCCGCAAAAAGGTGAGCAGATTCCGATGCTCATTCAAGCATAGAGCGCTTTGGAGTGCGCGGACACGTCCGCGCTTTCAAAGCGGTCCGGCAGCTGCCGGATTGCTGCACTCCAAAACGTGATGGACACTCGCCGAAACCGCTGTTCAGTTTTGGACCATGTGGCGATCGCTTATCGCGCTTTTACTCTTGAGTGCGCCGCAGGTTTGGGCGCAAGAGAACGCTACTGCTTACGAAGCTCTGCGCGTCGTCGGCACTGAACTCGGTCGCGGCGCTCTGAATCATATCGTGACGATCGCGGGAGTGAAAGGCAACCCGCAGCCCGAGAAATGGAGGATTGTTTTGGAAGATCCACAAGGTCGCGGTGTGCGCGAATTGCAGATTGTTGAGGGAAAGATCGATTCTGATAGCAGACCGGATCGCTCGACAGCGGGTTCGACCGAAGGCGCAACCATCAATCTTTCGCGATTGAACTTGGATTCGAGTGGCGCGTTTGCAGTGGCGAGTCACACAGCGGAAGCCTCGCACACCGGTTTTGCAACAGCAGATTACACATTGCGCACGGATCAGCGCGGCGAACCGATCTGGATCGTTACTCTTCTGAACAGATCGTCGCATCCAGTTGGCACGATATATATCGGTGCGACTCGCGGCACCGTGAAGAGAACCGAAGGAATGTTTGCCGGCGCGACCATGGAGGATGTCGAGAACGATTACGATGGAGGAGAAGGAAGCGGCGTCATAAACGACGTGGAAAAGAAAATCAAGCACGCGTTTCACAAGACACAGGATGAAGCGCGAGGCATGTTCGAGCGAGTGAAACGCTCGTTTTCCGATTTCATCAACCGGGAGTAGCAACACTAAAGTGAACGGCGACTCCAATTCATCGTGGCCGTCTTTGGCTTTCGCAGAGTGGAAAGACACTGCCAGCACTCTGCACATGTGGACGCAGATCGTCGGAAAGATCCGCCTCACGCTGACCCCATGGACGAATCACTCCTGGCACGTCACCCTCTATCTGACTTCACGTGGCCTGACGACTTCGCCGATTCCTCATGGCACATCGACATTCGAAATTCGCTTCGATTTCATTGATCACGAATTGCGCATCCTTAAAAGCGATGGTGCGGCCCGAGTGTTGAAACTGCGCCCGCAGCCGGTGGCGAAGTTTTATCGTGAAGTGATGAATGCGCTAGACGAGATGGAATTGCCCGTAACCATCAACACCATGCCCAACGAGATTGAGAATCCGATCCCGTTTGATCAAGATGAAGAGCACCGTTGCTACGACCGCGAGTACGCGAATCGGTTCTGGCGGGTTCTCGTCCAGAGCGATCGCGTGTTTAAGGAATTCCGGGCACGTTTTTGTGGCAAATGCAGTCCGGTGCATTTTTTCTGGGGCAGCTTTGATCTTGCGGTGACGCGTTTCTCTGGCCGGCCCGCGCCGCCACATCCTGGTGGGGTCCCACATTTGCCGGATGAGATTACGCGCGAGGCTTACTCGCAGGAGGTGAGCAGCCTCGGTTTCTGGCCTGGCAATTCCGCAATGCCCACGCCTGTATTCTATTCCTACGCATATCCCGAACCGCCCGGATTCGCGGAAGCGAAGATTCAGCCGGACGCAGCATTTTATCAGCCCAAGCTGCATGAATTTATCTTGCCGTACGACGCGGTGCGCACCGCTGAAAACCCAGATGAAGCGTTGCTCGAGTTTGCCCAGAGCGCCTACGATGCTGCATCAAAGCTAGCGAAGTGGGACCGCGCTTCACTGGAGGAAAAGAAGCCAGCCTTGCATTCTCAGCGGTAGCATTCGTAATTAAACGCAATGATTTCTCAATGCGCGGCCGAGCTGAACGCCTGGCGCGAAGTCAAAGATGGGTGGCGGCCGCTTTACGGCGATGTTGATCAATTCGGCGTGGCCGTGGAGTGGCACGACTTTCGGACGGCCCGTTCGTTCGATTGGGGAAAAAGTTTTCATCCGTGCAGCCTCGAGTTTTGTTTGAATCTTGAAGGCCACGGGCAGGTCGGGGCGGTTGGCAAAACGAGCAGCGATTACACGCCGGGAAATTGCGGCTACTACGCGATAGGAGACGAGCCGCTGCCTGCGTCGCGGCGCGCGAACGATCATCATCAGTTCGTTACACTCGAATTCTCGAGAAATCATTTGCAAAAACAGTTCGTCCAAAATGAATCTGATCTGGAGCCGGAAATTCGGCGCGTCATTTTCGGGGATAAGGATGAAAACGTGGTTGCGCCTGTGAGGCCGATGTCGATCGAGCAACGGAGGGTAGTTGCAACGCTGGCGGACCCGCCAGTGGCGAAAGCCGCGCAGATTCTCTGGTATCAAGCCAAAGCGCTCGAACTTATGGCGCATTTTCTTTTCGCTCCGAAGAATCCGGAATTGTTCTGCATGCGGCAAAAGCGAGTCGCGCGCGAGCGGGTCGAGCGCGTCAAGCAGGTCCTGGCGCGTGACCTCGCAAATCCTCCCACGCTGGAAATGATCGGTCAGGAAGTCGGTTGCAGTCCATTTTATCTAAGCAGGATTTTTTCCCGCGAAGTCGGTCTGACCATTCCGCAGTATTTGCGCAAGCTGAGGATGGAACGCGCGGCGGAGTTGTTGCGCACGGGACGATACAATGTCACTGAAGCGGCCACAGAAGTCGGATATTCAAGTCTGAGCCATTTCAGCAAAGCCTTTTGCGAGACTATCGGTTGTTGTCCGGTGCTGTATCCGGCGGCCAAAAATGTGATTCTGGATCGCTGATGTCATCCTGAGCGAAGCGAAGGATCTCCCAATTCGGTGTTGATCACGCTAAGTAAGCCGTGGACTCCGGAACAAGTCGTGAGGTCCTCGCCGTCTCTGCGGCTCGGGATGACAGACCTCATAATATTATCCGCGCTATCCGCGTGATCCGCGGTTAGATTTTTATCCAGATGAAAATCACCCGCGCGCTCATCTCCGTCTCCGATAAAACCGGTATTGCCGCGTTCGCACGCGCGCTTGAGCGTCAGGGCGTGGACATCATTTCCACTGGTGGGACTGCGGCCCTGTTGAGGAAGGAAAAAATTCCAGTACGCGAGATCTCGAGCTTCACAGCATTTCCGGAAGTGCTTGAGGGACGTGTGAAAACTTTGCATCCCCGGGTGCACGGCGGTCTGCTTTACAAGCGCGGCAACGCAAAGCACGAAGCCGAAGCACGTGAATGCGGCTTTGAACCAATCGATCTGGTGGTGGTCAATCTTTATCCTTTCGAAGCCACTATTGCGAAGCCAGGGGTCAAGCTGGCTGAAGCAATTGAAAATATCGATATCGGAGGACCATCGATGATTCGCAGCGCGGCGAAGAACTACGAATCCGTGACCGTAGTTGTTGATCCCGCAGATTACGACGCGGTGTTGGAAAACATCCGCGATAACAAGGGAAAAACGACGATGAAACTACGGGAGCGCCTCGCCATTAAAGCCTTTGCGAGGACGTCCGATTATGATCGCGCGATCAGCAGTTTCCTGAACAAAGAGCAGACAACTGACGCCTCGTTTTCGCTTTCGCTTCCGTTGGCGATGCGCTTGCGATACGGAGAAAACCCACACCAAAGCGCCGCTCTTTACGGTGATTTTGACGAATATTTCGAAAAGCTTCATGGCAAGGAACTCTCCTTCAACAACATTCTCGACATTAGCGCGGCCACGAATTTGATTGCCGAATTCGAAGAGCCGACGGTTGCGATCCTGAAGCATACCAATCCGTGTGGAGTCGGCTCGGATTCCGATCTTCGCAAGGCGTGGGACAAGGCGTTTGCTACGGACAAACAAGCGCCGTTCGGCGGGATTATCGTGTGCAATCGTCCCTTGAGCGAGCCGCTTGCGAAAGTAATCGGCGAAATTTTCAGCGAAGTGCTTATTGCGCCGGATTTCGAAGGCGAAGCGCGCGCGATCCTACAGAAGAAAAAGAATCTGCGCCTGATTCGATTGAAAACACCTGCGGAAGAAGCGAGACCGGCGACTGATGTGCGCTCGGTCTGTGGCGGCGTGCTGGTTCAGGACGCAGACACTGCAGGCGAGAATACTCAAAAGATCGTCACCAAAAGACGACCAACTAAAACCGAGCTGAAAGCGATGGTGTTTGGATGGCGCGTGGTCAAGCACGTGAAGTCGAATGCCATCGTTTATTCCAAGGCGGACCGGACCCTTGGCGTCGGCGTCGGCCAGATGTCGCGTGTCGACGCGTCGCGAATCGCAATTTGGAAAGCAAAAGAAGCCGGGCTCTCGCTCAAAGGCAGCGCGATCGCGAGCGATGCTTTTTTCCCATTTCCCGATGGTCTGATTGCTGCTGCGGAAGCCGGTGCAACGTGCGCGATTCAACCAGGTGGCTCAGTTCGTGACAAAGAAGTGATTACGGCTGCTAACGAGCGCAAGATGGCGATGATATTCACTGGTATCCGCCATTTTCGGCATTAAGACTGTTCTAAGTGAGACCCGCAGGAGTAAACGGTCGTTTCGCTCATTTCATTGACACCCGGCTTTAGCCGGGTGTAACGACGAGACCCCCGAGCACGAGCCGTTTCAACGGATTTCCTCTCGAATAAAAACCGTTGAAACGGTTTCCGCGTTTGCGTGTAGTTGCACCGGGCTGAAGCCCGGTGTTAATGAATTCCCGACGAATTTCGTGATGCCATGACTCGGCGACATCGATCAGTCGAACCGCCGCATGTTCTGAACATCGAGGATTTGCGACGCGCGGCGAAGCGCCGGCTTCCACGCGTAGTGTTCGATTACATCGACGGGGGCGCCGAAACTGAATGGACACTGCGCGCGAACTGCCGCGCGTTTGAGGCGGTCACATTGCGTCCGCGTGGCGCCATCGCTACACCAGTGTGCGAAATGGCCACTACAGTCCTTGGCACTCCGCTTACCATGCCGGTGATCCTCGCGCCAGTTGGAAGCTGCAGGCTCATGTATCCGCGCGGTGAAGAAGCAGCCGCGCGGGCCGCTGGTAACGCCGGCATTATTTACACGCTGTCGACGCTCTCAGGTTGCCGACTCGAGGATGTTGCAGCCGCTTCGGAAGGCCCCGTCTGGTATCAGCTGTACCTGGTCGGAGGTCGCGACTGTGCTCTCGGAGCTCTTGAACGGGCGCATAAGGCCGGATTTTCAGCTCTAGTTGTGACAATCGATACGCCAGTAGCTGGTTTACGAGAACGCGATCTTCGCAACGGCGCCAAAGAGCTTCTCAGCGGCAAACTACCGGCGATGTTGCCGTTTGTGAATCAGCTACTGACAAAACCCCGATGGCTGGCGGCTTTTTTTGCCGACGGCGGATTGATGAAATTCGAAAACGTAATCATTCCGAACCATGGACCGATGTTGTACGCCGATGTCACCGCCGCTCTCGAACAGTCCGTGGTGACCTGGCAGGATCTGAAATGGATCCGCGAGGCGTGGAGCGGAGCTGTGGTAATAAAAGGAATTCACATAGCAGACGACGCTCGCCGCGCAGTGGATGCCGGAGCCGACGCAGTAGTTGTTTCTAATCATGGTGGACGCCAATTGGACAGCGTCGCGCCGACATTGCGAATCTTGCCTGAAGTTGCGGCAAGCGTGGGCGATCGCATCGAAGTCCTGCTCGATGGCGGCGTCCGCCGTGGCAGTGATGTTGTGAAAGCGCTGTGCCTGGGGGCCCGAGCGGTAATGATCGGACGCGCTTATGCGTACGGGCTGGGTGCAGCCGGTGGCGCGGGTGTCGCGCGTGCAATTGAGATTTTGCGCACCGATCTCATTCGCACGCTCAAATTGCTCGGCTGCGCATCAATCGCAGAGTTGGACCGGTCGTTTATAGATGTCCCGCCGGATTGGCTAAAAAAATAACTACGCGATTCCCTTCAGCTTCGAGAGGCGCCAGAACCAAATACAAAGAATGGCAGCAACGACAAGCGCGACCCAGCTTAGGCCCATTGGAATTGTGTGGCTTCCGACAATGACTGGGGCATGCTTAACCAGTCGCAGGATGTGAAAAATAGCAAAAATACCAAAGATGACGCTTGCGACTCGTAGTCCGGTTGTTGGTGAGTTCATGCACCCATTGTTGCGAGTGCTCTCGATTTGTCAGCAAAAAACTTAGTACGATTCGAGGTCACCCTCTCCTGAGCGATGCGGCTTGAACCACCATCCCAACGACTGCCAGGCCCAAAAATACAATGGTTGCTCCGGCGGGCGGCAGAACGATTGCGTTTTGAATCATATGAGCGCCAATGAATGAGGAGACAACGATGAGCGCCCAATCAAATAAGAACAGTAACAGCATTGCGCCGATGAGTCCGCCGACCACGAAAATGATCGTGGAGTACTGCGAATAGTGAACGAAGAATGCGGCGGCAATCGCACTCGCAAGTTTGCCACCTGCAAGAAAACCAACGATAGCGACCGCGATCTTTTGGAGTAAGAATGCCAACAACGCACCGAGCACGCCCAGCACAAGTGCGATGGCGAGCTCTAGCAGCGGCGATGGTTCCGTGACCAGATGCGGGGCCAGCTCGATCCCCGCCAGGAATCCCACAGCAGCCACACAAAGCCAAAAGAGTCTTCGCCCGAAAAACAGAATCACGATGCCGATCAGCGCGCCGACAACCGGAACAGTGAAATGCGTCGAGTAAGCGCTTTGAGCGGCTATGACTTTAAAAAAACTCATGCGTGTAGAGGCGTTTGTGCCAAACGCCTTTGTATTTGATTTCGGTGCTTGACACAAGCACCGCTACACGCTGTGCTGCTGCGGAACGGGGTGGAGAACGTTTCGCTGTGGAGCAAGATCGACGGCACTCCCTGTTTGTCGCCTTGGATTCACCAGCGTTGTGACGGCGAATTCGCTCAGTCAAATTCTCGCAAGAACCCACGTAACGTCGTCCGGTTTTCTGACTGCACAGCACGTAACAATAAAACATTGTTTGACCGTCAGTCGTTTACATCGGCTTGGTGGATTTGAACGGTGGCCTGTCGCCGCGGCGACCGCTCTACTGTAGCGCATCGAGTAATTCAATCGGGCTGGTGGGATTTGAACCCACGGCCTCCTGGTCCCGAACCAGGCGCTCTACCAAGCTGAGCCACAGCCCGAAATCGATTTATCGACGGAACGTGCCGCGCCGGCGCGGCTCTTACTTCGCGCATTTTGCTGAAGAAGGCAAGGAGCTCAAAACTCAATTCGAGAGAAGCCTAGGGTGCGACGGTTTCCCAGCCGTCGTGGTTAATGCCACGGTGCCCAGGCCGACATTCCTTGGTACTCTTCCTTTATTATCTCGCGCCAGTAGAATCCGCCGTGGCTTCTCGGCCGGATTTGGATATTACGGGTAGGGCACCTGGGTCGGCTGGTGGCAATGTGAATAAATCTTGCCCCCAAAGCGCCCTGAGAAAATCCGCCGATCACACCCTGATCGAAAGTAATTTATGGTGTTATGGACGAAATCCGTTGACAACGAGGTGCTTCACTCGCAAAGTCAACACTCATTTTTACCATGCTCGCCCCGCAACTTGTCCCGTCCGTCCTTACAAATAGCGTGCCGGTCATTCTTCAATTCCCGATCCCGCAGCCGCGGGACCCCGTTCGATCCTTGCGCCATATGACGACTCAACTTCTTAATGAAGCAGCCCAGGTGATCCCAAATCAGCAACTTCTCATTAATGTTGTCTCCAAGCGTGTGCGTCAGCTTGGCTTGGGACATCGCCCGTTGGTGGAAACGACGCCGCGGATGTCGTTGACTGATATTGCGCTCAAGGAAATCATTGCGGGGAAGCTGGCTTACGAGTCGCTCGAGGAATCCTCAGACGGCGCTTAGTTTCTTCTGTAGCGTGCGCTGTCATCAGCGCAATGGAGTTCGGCGTCTGGCGCAGACGCCCTACAAGCCTACTTGGAAATGATACGTCGATTGGATTCTCCGCTGAGGACAGCGGACACTACAACGTTGATGCAGAACACACGCGGCCATGGCGGCTGAATCGATTACCAATCGCAAAGCGCGTCGCGATTACCACATTCTCGACCGCTACGAAGCGGGCATCGAACTGAAAGGCAGCGAAGTTAAATCGATTCGCGTAGGCAAGGCGAATATCGGCGATGCTTTCGCGCGAATCGAAAACGGGGAAGCGTTCCTTTATAACGCCGACATTCAACCGTACGAACGTGCCAGCCACGAAATCCCGCCGGCAAAACGCGTCCGCAAATTGTTGTTACATCGCCAGGAGATCGACAAGCTGTATGGCGAAACACAGGTAAAAGGTCGCGCGCTCGTCGTTCTCAAGCTCTATTGGAAAAATGGCAAAGTAAAAGCTGAGCTCGGGGTGGGCCAGGGCAAAGTCGCCGGTGACAAGCGGGCCGATTTGAAGAAGCGTGCCATCGATCGCGAGACGGCGCGTGAAGTCGCGCGATTTAATCGAAAACACGGCTGATTGTCCCAAGGGTCGTTCCTTGTTCACGGCCGTTTGCCGCGAAGCTTTCGTATCTTGATTGTAGGTGCCTGAAATGAATTTTCGTGTCGTGTTGCCAGCAGTCGCCTTCCTACTGCTCATCTGGGCAATCGTTCGGTTCATTCGCACTGCATCTTATCGTCTGCGCGACAAAGTCGTAGTCATTACCGGCGGATCGCGCGGGCTCGGACTCGTGCTTGCGCGATACGTTTGCGCGCGAGGCGGCAACGTTGCTCTCATTGCGCGCGATCCTGAGGAACTGGCGCGTGCAAAGACCGATCTAGCTCCCCGCGGCGGCAAAGTCCTCACGATTCAATGCGACCTGCTCGATACCGGACAAATTCAGTCGGCTGTTCGGCAAATAATCGATCGCTTTAGCAAGATCGATATCCTGATCAACAACGCCGGCATCATCGAAGTCGGTCCGCTTGAGCATCTGAGACCGGAGGATTTCGACCGCGCCATGCGATTGCATTTTTGGGCGCCTCTCGAATTGATTTCACAGATCGTTCCAGAAATGCGCATCTGGGGTGGGGGACGCATCGTCAATATTTCTTCCATTGGCGGCAAAGTTGCGGTGCCGCATATGGCGTCTTACAGCGCAAGCAAATTTGCGCTGACCGGTTTGTCCGATGCGGTACGGGCGGAACTCGCGCGCGACAACATTCATGTGACGACGGTGGCGCCAGGAATGATGCGCACCGGCTCGCATGTGAATGCAAAATTTAAAGGCAAGCATGACAAGGAATTTGCCTGGTTCGCGGCTTCTGCGGGAGCGCCGCTCCTTTCCATGAACGCCAATCGCGCCGCGAGAAAAATTCTCGCGGCCTGCCGTCGTGGTCAGCCCTCGCTGACACTCACGTTTGCTGCGCGCGCGGCTATTCTTGGGAACGCGTTTTTCCCAGATCTCACCGGTTACGCGATGAAATTTGTAAATCGGCTTCTCCCCGGAGCGGGCGGTGAGGAAGGCAATAAATCGCGAGCTGGCTCGCAACTCCGTCGGTTAACACCAGAACGGCCAACAAAGCTCGCCGATCGAGCGACAGAGGAAAACAACGAAGTCAGCAGCAAGCCGCTCTAGGAATCGCTGTGATTGCCACCAGGATTCAATTGGGCGTTGGACGCCTGCTCGCGATCCTTCGGAGTCGGGCGCCTGCCGCGGCGCCTGCTCGCGAACATTTCGGAGTAGCGTTGCGAAGGCGGGTCGAGCGCTTGCTCGCGACGTGTCGGAGTTGGACGTTTGCAGGCACATGTCGAAGCGTCTTTTCGTTGCAATCGATCTGCCGGACTCAACACGCCAGTTGCTTGCACGTCTTGATCCGCACATTCGCGGCGTGCGCTGGACTGACCTGACTCAGATGCACCTGACGCTCGGTTTCTTCGATGATGTTCCAGACGACGCTTATTCTGCATTGCGCGAAAAGCTCAGCGCGATCCAGTTTGGCGCATTCTTTCTACCCATTGCTGGCGTCGGAGCATTTTCTGCAAAAGGCGCGCCGAAAATTATCTGGATTGGGGTCGGCAAGGCGCACCCGCATCTGTTTCAGATCCACAAACGCGTGCAGGAATCCGCGCTCGCTGCCGGGTTGAAGCCGGATCTGCGTCCGTGGCATCCGCACATTACCATTGCGAGATGCCGGGATGTTTCCGCGCAATCGCTCAGGAAGTTTCTGCAAGCAAATGGCGAACTCGACGCCGGAATGATCCGCGTCGAAGCATTTCATCTTTATTCGAGCAAACTAACTCCCGCCGGTCCAATTCATACGCGCGAACTAACCGTGCATTGCCGCGGCTTGTGACCGTCGAGCGCGAACATTTCCCCTTAATCGGTAGGGCGCGTCACTCCGTGCGCGCCCTTCGCGTGAATTGCAAATTGCACGGTGTGCAGAGGACTGCCCGCCCTACCCACGGGGGGACGGATGATTGGTCAGACGCCCTACAATCCCTTGCTTGAGAGTGGAGCAGCTACGTGCTCGAGCGAGCGTCGCTCCGCCGGCACACCGATCCATGCCTCAATCGCCGCCCCGAAAATCATCAATGCTGCCGCCACCAAATACCCAACGAACAATGTCGTAACCGATCCGGTGCCGATGATCCACCCGAAGAGTATTGGCGCGCCGACGCCGCCAGCCAGCGTTCCGATCGCGTAAAAAATTGCAATTGCCACCGCACGGATTTCCAGCGGAAAAATTTCGCTCACCGTCAGGTACGCTGAGCTTGCTGCCGCCGACGCGATGAAGAAAATAATTGTCCATGCAACGGTTTGTGTTTGTGCGGTGAGCACGCCCGCGTGAAAAAGCCAGCCGGTGAGCGCGAGTAAAATGCCTGCGAGCCCATAGGTAAGAGTAATCATTTTTTTGCGTCCGATTGTGTCGAACAGATGTCCAAGCACCAGTGGGCCCAGCACATTTCCCAACGCGAATGGCAAGAGATAACCACCCACATCTTGTTCAGGCACGCTATAAAACCGCATGAGCACGAGCGCGTAAGTAAAGAAGATCGCATTGTAAAAAAACGCCTGGGTGGACATCAGCACAAAGCCAAGAAATGAACGGCGGCGATGTTCGTGCACGATCGCGCCCCAAATCTCCCGCCACGGAGTATGCGTGCGCGTTCGAATCCGCGTGAGCGCTTCGTTGTAGCCGGGATCGGTGATCCCGGTCGCAGCCCCTCCCATGATTTTTCGTTCCACATCCGCAACAATTTCCTCTGCCTCACGATTACGCCCGTGAATCATCAACCATCGCGGACTCTCCGGAATCCATTGTCGAAAGAAAATCACGATCAGTCCCAGCGTCGCGCCGATTCCAAATGCGCATCGCCACCCGAGCCAGATTGGAATTCGTCGAGGATCGAGCAGAACAAGCGTCGCACCTGCGCCCAAGGCCGCCCCGACCCAATATGAGCCGTTGATTATCAAATCGACGCGGCCGCGGACACGCGCTGGAATTAGTTCGTCAATTGCCGAATTGATGGCCGCATACTCGCCGCCAATCCCAGCGCCCGTAATTGCGCGAAAGAATGCGTAGCTCCAGAAGTTCCAGGAGAAAGCGGACAGCGCCGTTCCGATGAGATAAACCGCAACAGTAATGAAGAACAATTTCTTGCGGCCAAACCGATCGGTCCCGTAGCCGAAGAGCAATGCACCGATTACTGCGCCCGAGAGATACCAGGTGGCGCTCGCGCCGACCTGCGTGTCGGTCAATCCAAGCGTCTCATGGCGCGTTAATATTCCGCCTACTGCTCCAGCCAGCGTGACTTCCAAACCATCTAGAATCCATGTTGCACCGAGCGAAACTACGATCAGCCAATGCCACGAG
>QHNR01000057.1 GCA_003218475.1 Verrucomicrobiota bacterium
TCAACTATCTTCACGCCTTTGTCTCGCTCTTTAGCCACGGGATCTTGTTTGTCGGGCTTTGGCTGCTTTGTTTCCAGAAAGAGGTATCGCTCATCGTTAGGTTTCAATGGCGGACGATCCTGGCAAACGACCATTGCTCGCAAGTCTCTCTCCGGGTTGCCGAGGATAGACCTGAGCGTCCGATCCAGGCAAGCAACCGCTTTTTGCCAGTCGTTCGCCACGCCTTCGGCGATAAAGGGTATGATGGTTAGTAACATGTCAATCCAAGTGTCAAGGCGTGTTAGATCAGTAAAAGACTACCAATGTGAATGCGATCTATCTTCCGAATATTACTGCGGCGTTTACGGGATCAGCCAACATCAACCCCAGGTTTCCATTGGCGTTGCGCTCATCGGGCAGCGAGCATAAGTGTCACTATAGACATTGCATCCGCGATAGTAGCCTCCAGGCAGATGCCACATATCACGCAAGCTGATGACGACGCCTATCTGCGTGGGCAGGCGCTTTAGCCAGCCTTCAGTGGAGTTTATCACGCGAAAATCCCATTCGCCGCGTCCATCTTTCCAACCTTCGTCGCAACGACCAATCGCCATCGTAACATACCACGCCATCAACAGCTCCAGGCCGAAGCTGACAGCAATTCCTTGCGGATCCGCGATACAAAAATATCCAGAGACTAACATTGCCTGTGTGGCTAACAACATACTTACACTGAGCAAGAATTTTAACAGCGGCAAGCAGGTTAATCCCTAATTCAAAATTTGAAATTGTTTTCTCAGTAGTAATGTGCATCGCAGAAGATGAGCAAGTTACTGGCATCTCTTCGATATGAAAAGCGGCTGGTCCGATCTCGCTCAGCAAATAATCTCTCACTTGTTTTTGATCCGTCTGCACCAGGACCCTCAAATCAGTATGTTTTTTTAGTAATTTTTTAACTTCTGATAAATAGCGACTGGGCGAGATAGCTCGAACCTCGAAAACCTTATCAGTCCCTCGATAGCAAACTCCGATCGTTCTATCGGGGCAGATGCGATATTTTTCAAAAAATTGTTGAATCCGGCTTTTAACAAGAGACGATGGATTGAAATAATTATGAACATATGCGTTGAGCTTCTTAAAATGTAAATCTTCATAAAAACCGTGAGCATTGAAGCGTGGAACAAATTGCATTCTTTTCGCCTGAGAACGATTTTTTGGTCTGAAGTAGTCGTTAAAGAGATTTTCGCGGCTGCCGTTCAGATTTCGCCACATCGTCTGTGTTGGCCAAATCACCTCAATATGACCCTCTGCTGGATGCAAAACAGTTAGATTTTGCAAAGTTACCGTGCAGTTCGAAAAAAAACCCGCATCGTGAAGTAGCTTTAACTGTTTTCGTTCTGGCTCATATTGAACTAGATGCTCAAGTGGACTCGCTGTTCCACTTCCATGCTTCAAGGCGAAAACGCCTTTGTACACGAACTTTGGCAACCGCTGCTTTAAATAATCGTTCACGGGCTATTTGTCGGCGAATTTAGATGCGCTAGCGATTTCTCTCCTTTCATTTTTGGATCTCACCAGTTCGCAATTTGAAACAAGGCTGGGATAACTTGCATATCTGCCTTGGTCATGTGAAGTAACGGCACGCGACCGGTGAAGGAGGCCCAACTGGAAAAAGTGCTTGGCGGCCCAATTATGTAATGACACTTCGAAAGCATGCACAAATCTTCGTAAATTCCTCCCGGCGCGCGAATCAAATCATTGGCAGAGTTGATCAAGGCAGAAACGTCCTCGTCGGAAAAAATCAACGCCACAAACCGCCTCGCATCAGAGCCGAATACTATACGGGCCTGTCGAATCCATGACAGCCAAGCAACGTCGTCATAATAATACTCGCCGTTGCGATAAGTGCGATAATCCATTCTCCGAACGTGAAAGCCTACTAGAACAACGTTGTGACTTAAGCGCTTCTCGCTGATGAATTCCTGAACTTTGTTCTCCGT
This sequence comes from Verrucomicrobiota bacterium, assembly GCA_003218475.1. Classification (GTDB taxonomy): domain Bacteria; phylum Verrucomicrobiota; class Verrucomicrobiia; order Chthoniobacterales; family UBA10450; genus Udaeobacter. Next base: position 1,980 of record QHNR01000057.1, read on the forward strand.
AGCCTTGCTGGGCCGGAACAGTTCGGCAATGAGCCGATGATGCTTTATGACGCTTTCGCTGTCGCGAAAACCAAATCCCTCGCAAGCAACGATTTTTTTTTGTGCGTCGGCGACAAATTCCGGGCTTCCCACATTCACGAAGGGCAAACTTTCCGATAGATAACACCGGTGCCATGGCGAATTAGGAACCGCTAGGCGCAAAAACTTGAAAAAACCGTGAACCAGCCGATTCATCCTGCGCCCAGCTCGAAGGACCTTTAAGTTGCGGTTGGTGTTAATGTTTGGGAATTCGCCTAGGCAGTGTTCAAAACATGGACAGAGCACCCGATAATCATTTTCGATCGCTGCTGCTGTAAAATGTGCGATGGCGAACAATTGATTGCCCAGTTGGCCCACTCGCTTTTGGATGATGACCATATGAATTTCACGGATGGACTTGTTGGGCAGTCCCCTTTACTCGCTTTGACCACGCTTTTGGGTATCCGGTAAGCAGTAACCGATCTTTGATCGCTTTTCTGGGGATAGCCCATGGCTTTTGCCTGTCCGGGAGTTTCCGCGTTGGCGCGTCGTGCCAAGAATGGAAATGTTTCATCGCCATCGTGTCCCAGCACACGTCAGAGACCATGTTGTGGGGGCAGCGATTCACCGAGAAATCCACGGCATGGCAACCGGTCACAAAACCAAATGGAGCCTGCACCTTCACGTCGTGAGAGCTGGGTGTTTGCGCTTTGTGTTCTCACGCAACGAAACGCACTCTCGATAGAGCTGCGCGAATGCGTTGGCGAACGAACTTGCTGCGTTGCGAGTGTGTGCCGTCTCACGGGCAAGAGTCCCAAGCCTGTCGCGTAGCTCCGGCGAACTTCGCAATTTCATGATCGCTTCGGTGAACGCCGCGCCATCTCCTGGCTCACACAGGATGGCGCCCTGCCCGTCAGGCGCAGCTTCAGGAATGCCGCCGACTCGAAACGCCACGACTGGAGTTCCGCAAGCCATCGCTTCCACCAGTGTGAGTCCGTAGGTCTCCATCAACGAAGCGCTGACAAAAACATCCGCAGCTGCAAAGAGTCGCGCCAAATCGCGCCGATCGCGAATGCCGCCTGTAAACCGAACTTTCAAACCCTGCGGAACCGGCACGGCGCCTTCGCCGAATGCCAAAACGATGAGGCCTTCGCGATCTGGCAACCGCGACAGTTGCTCGAGCAGCCATGGCACATTTTTGTTTGTATCGGTCAGCGACGCGCCACCTGTAACGATCACAAATGCATCCGCCGGCAAATCGAGATTGTTCCGACACAGGTTCTTGTCCTGCGGCTTAAAAACCGTCGTATCGATTCCAGGAGGAATTACTCGCGCCCCGCCCGAGGCCTTGACAATTGGACTTCGCCCAGCCAATTCGGCAAGCCAGAGGCAATTCGCAACAAATTGGGCGCGACAGTTCCGATATGCTTGTAATTTGCGCCTAAGTTCGTCTCTGGCCAGAACCCGATTGAAAGGCGACTTCAAAATCGGGCAAGGCGAGCAACTGGCGCGATAACGATCGCACCCACGATACAGAAAGCATCCCCCGCTGAAATGCCACATGTCGTGCAGACTGATCACAATGCCGATATGCGCTGGAAGCGTGTCCAGCCAGTGGGGAACATCGAACCAGTCCGCCACCGTGTGAAGGTGCACCACATCCACTCCTTTTAGCTCCTCAGATCCCGGCGGACACAACAGTCGACGCGTTCCGTGCCACGGCTCAGTAGAAAAGGAAACATACGCTCGGCGAATAACACGATCTAACAAGACTCTACCCGTTTGTGGTGACGGCGAATTCTTACAGAGCACACGGCTTTCAATTCCGTGTGCCGCTGATGAGGTAGAAAGAAGCGTCGCATATTCGTAGCTGCCGCCTGAAGAATGAGTATTGAGATGTAAGACTCTCATGGTGCGATCCCGGATGCGCCGAGTCCAAATTTCATTCCACTAATTTCCCGTCCTCCCCACGGTTTTCATTTCAAGTCGCGCGTCTCGGACTTTCTCAAACACACGGATACGTTCGTCCCAAAAATGATCATGAGTTTTCCATAAAGCTACCCCGGGGAGACCTTCGGAGGCACAGAACAATGCCGGTTTAAGCGCATGAATGTGTGGTCGCGTTGTGCCACTAAAGGAAAGCAGAATGTCTTCACCATTCCGAACTCGTGAGAGATCCGAGACGCCGATTTTCGCAGCCAAGTCGAAGACGCGTTTTAAATGTCCTCTCGTGAACGCGTACGCCCCGATCAGCACGTCCACTTCCGTGTCTCGCCCGACCAGGTGATGAAACGGGCTGCCATTCGAAGACTTAGTGCCTGGGCGATAATCCTGTCCAATAATTCCGTGCGGGCACCGCTCGTCAGCGAGAAGGAATTCGAAAAATTTTTTCCACTGCCTGGGAGTGAGAAAGATATCATCGTCGACTGAGAGGACGTACTCTGCGCCAGCCTGTCGGGCGAGAACCAATCGGTGACCGGGTTGTGTCGGAGTTCTTTCATCGATGAGGGTCAAGCGGGGATCTGTCGATTCTACCCAGTCTCGAATTTTAACTTCTGGATTGCTGTTGGATACAATGACCCTTGTAACAAATCGATTCCGCAGTGCGCCTTGCACGAGCAGCCACATGTTTTGGGGACGATTGTGCGTCAGAAGCACTGCGACGCAGGTCTTGCCACGGATGTGCGCCACCCCCCGACTGAATCGCAGTGTGCCCTTCAAGCGAATGTAGCCCACGAATAACTGCATTGCCTGTACTAATGTCCATAGTTTGTGGCGCCAGCTATGCCGATACGGTAATGTTCGTACCAGATAACCAACCTGTACTCGCAGGAACCCGTTCACTAGTGCCGTAGTGGTAATTCTGGTATATCTTGTTTGGCGCTGTAATAGCCGTCAACAATTCGGTGAAAATAGAACGATCCCTTAAAGGTGGAATTTTTTCAGTGCCGAATCAAGTTCCGCGGCAGTCCCGATATCCATATAAAGGCCCTCTGGAAAGGGATAGGCACGAACCTTTAGTTTCAGTTTTAGCGCCTCGTTGAAGACATCCCCTAGGACGATCTCTTTTTTGCAGTGTGCATTTCTCATGAGGTATCCGTGCATTAAGTGGGAAAATCCAGCCGACCAGCAGGCACAACCCCACATATAGGTCAAATGCGTGCTTTTGGGCTTGTCAATCGTGGAGAGAACCTCGCCAGAGTCGTTAAACTCGACCATCCCAAATTTTTGCGGGTTGTCCGTTGAGAAAACCCCCAGAGTGACATCCGCACCGCTGCCATGGTGATCGGTCAGCATTCTTTTGAAAGCGTCTTTAGGCTCAATCATGGTGTCAGGCATTCCAAAAAGGATCGTGGCATCGCCGGCCCAGGCATGAGCAAGGTCCAAGGCTCCTGGCATGCCATTAAGCCGCTCCTGGAAAAGGTAGGCGATCTCACATCCGTGCCGGCTGCCGTCACCGTAATAACTCATGATGTCATGCTTGCCCGGTCCTAGAACCACCAGCATCTTCTTGACACCGGCGAGAACGATATTCTCGATCAGGTACTGGCTGATAACCTTGGGACGTTTTTCCACCCGTCCCGCCAGCGGATAATCCTGATAGCCAACCGGGAAAAGTTCCTTCGGGCATGGAAAAGGTGCCAGACGAGTTCCTTTTCCAGCGGCAGGCACAACGCCAATGATTCGTTCAGACATATTTTCGAGATGGTTTGATTGTTACAATGGTGTGAAATCAACCCCCAGCCAGGCAGCGACCTTGGAAGCCACCCAAGTAAAATCAGGCAACGTGCCCAAAGCCACTGGAGGCGCTCCAAGTTCGCGAACCAAAAGCGGCACATATTCGCGCGTGTGGTCTGTGCCGGACGCGGTCGGGTCGCATCCGTGGTCTGCGGTAATGATGAACAAGTCCTCCTTCACCAAACATTCAAAAAAGCCGGGAATGAAGGAGTCAATTTCCTCGAGCGCGCTCCCATAACCGAGCGGGTCACGGCGATGGCCGAATTTGGCATCGGTGTCCACCAAGTTGACAAAGATCAGTTCACGGTCAGCGCTGAATACCTTCACGCCAGGCATGAGGGCTTCGTCCAGATCGAATTTTCCGCGAAGGACCCGGAGAAGAATTTCAAGACCCTCCCGGTTACAAGAAGTATGAATGGAGTGAGTGAGGCCGCCGCCACCGAAAAGATCCTCAATCTTGCCAATGCCGAGCACGCAGGCACTACTCTGGCACAGGGCATCCAGAACCGTTGGGCGGGGCGGCTTCACCGAGTAATCACGGCGTTCCTTGCCCAGACGCTCGAGCGAGCCATTTACTTCCCGATAAGGCCGCGCGATCACCCGGCTCACACTGGCTAACCGGTCAAGAATGCGCCGTGCCGCTGCACACCAGGAATACAATGTTTCCAAAGGAACAACCTCTATATTGGCGGCGAGTTGAAACACACTGTCCGCGCTCGTGTAAAGGATCGGGTGTCCGCTCGCCTTATGAAGTTGGTTGTAGCTGGAAATGATTTCGGTGCCGGAAGCGGTTCGGTTGCCGAGGACCCCGGAACATTTGATTTCCCTGAGGAAGGCATTGACAATGCGCGGTGGGAACCCGTCGGGAAATGTCTGAAACGGAATACGTGTCACGAGACCGGCGATTTCCCAATGGCCGGTGGTGGAGTCCTTGCCACAAGAAGCTTCCGCCATTTTTCCATAGGATGCTCCCGGGTTGTTTATCGTGCTGACGCCCCTGATTCCGGCAAGATTGCCCAGACCGAGGCCAGCAAGATGGGGAAGATGCAATCCCCCGCAGAGACGCGCGGTATTAACCAACGAGTTGCATGTGGCGTCGTCGCCATATTTGACCGCATCGGGCATGGCTCCAATGCCGAGCGCGTCAATTACCAGAATTATTGCGCGGCGTTTTTTCATGTGCTCACCTTACCGGGCTGTCAATCTGCGCCTGGATATGGACCAGTTCAGCCTTGTTGATCTTGCATTGCCGATATTGCTCGCGGACTTGAACCCACGACCACCAGGTTTTGAACCACATGCGCGGCCACTCGGCTTTCCCCCGCATCAGATGGTATCGCATGAGATTGGCCGTGCGGGCCAGTCGCTCAAGCCTGCGCCCCTCCATAGGCAGATTGGCCCACTCAAAGAGCAGTGAATTTTTCAGGAGATTTTCACAAGCCCATTTAGAAGCGCTGCTGCTAGTTTCGCGATGATATAGAACACTGCGGGGCTCGTAAATAGAGCGCCATCCCCGTCGCCAAGCACGAAATCCCAAGTCAAGATCATCACAATACATTGGGTAGAATAACCGGCTGAATCCATCCAAGGCCAAAAACTTCCGCCGGTCCATGGCCATAAACCCACTCGATGAAAATAAAGTGTGCGCGAGTTCTTGTCGATCAGTCTCGTAGTGCCAACGATAGAAACCGTGATGCTGGAGCAGTCTGGCCGGGCCACAGGTTGCCGCTTTGCCATCCCAGCTAAGAGATTTGGCGCAGACGGAAAAAACGTCTGGAGCGTCCATATGCTGGAGCAACGGTTGTAGAAATCCCCTAGTCAGCCGAACGTCATTGTTCAGCAGAACTATTACCTCTTCCCGCCGCTGTTCTGCCAGCCAGTTGTAGGAGAACATGAACTCGTTGCGCGGGGCGCGGATGAATTCCACCTGTGGAAAGTGCTTTTGAACCCACTGCTGGTCGGTTTGGGTGCTTTGATTGTCCAAGACAACGATTGGGCATGGTTGACCGAAGTCGGCAACCGCCTCTAACGCGGAAGGCAGGAGGTGCTCCAGGTGGCGCACCCCGTTATAATTCAGAATCGCGAGGCAAACCGTTCTCATGTTTTCAGTGATTTGTTAGGAGCATGATGCGAACTTACCAAGGCTTCAATTCTGCTGACAAAAATTTCCTGAAGGATTTCCGGATTGAAAATCCCGTTATTGAGATCTCTTGCGCCCGCGATTGCAAATTGGCGCAAATTACAATCCTGCTTGAGATGGCGTGCTGCATCAACCACCCTTTCTGCTTTAGGCTGATCCACCACCAGCGCGCCACCGTCGCGTCGCACCACCCGGACGGGCGTGCAATATTCCGGCCCCCAAAGAATGATGGGTTTGCCAAAGGCAGTGTAATCCAGAAATTTGGTGGTGAAACTGGTGCGCATGAAAAGTTCATGTTCCCTCTCAAAACTCATCAGCACCAGCAAGGCATCCGCGCCAGCCAGCACGGCGGCGGCTTGTTCAGGCGGTTTGAAGCCAAGATAAATTCCGTTGGCCTTGGCGCGCTGCAAAGCTTCCGCCGGCCAATCGGCGTTTGGCGCTACCACGATGATTTCCATGTCTGGCAACGGCTCCAACTTTTCGATCAATGAACAGAGCATCCGGCCATAGAAATGTTCTGCTGCTCCGACATACACGATACGGAACTTGCTGGATTTGGGCGGGAAAATGGTTTCGGGAATCCGATGCCGCCCCGGCATCGGATAAATGACATGGCTGTTGGGGTGCTTCCCCAAAACCTCCTGCATCCCCTCGCTGGTGCAGAAAGCCAGATCACATTGGCGATAGAGTGCCCGGTAACGCCGGCTCAATAACCTCTGGGTCCAAGCATGACCGTAATGAGACTTCATGATCGGGAACCAGTCCAGAAACATTACCGCCAGCGGCAGGCCATGTTTCTTTGCCGCCTTCGCCGCCAGATGACAAAGATTGGTTTCGGCCAAAGTCAAAATTACATCCGGCTTGAAATCCTTAATGGCCTCGTCCAAGGCCCGCGGAATCGCCAGCGGCCAGACAAGATTTTCGTAATCAGTGATCCACGCAGCCAATCGCGGCCCGAAGCGGCTCTTTCTCAATCGGTGGATGAGATAGGGGAGCCGCAGGGGTGTATGCACCAGAAGGTCGTCGGCAAAGTCAGCGTTGCTGGCAACGTGCAATTCAAACGGATTCCGCTCCACCAAGTGCCGATGCAACACGATGCGCACACCGCAATCATTTTTGGGAGGCACAATGCTAACGAGCAGAACGCGACGTTTTGCTGTCATCGAGAACTAGCAGGTAACAGAGGTATGCCCGTGAGGCCACCGATGCTTCTCGCTATCGTGGCAAAATCACAATCAGTCCGTTTTATCATCCAGAAGGAAAGTAGTTCCGACTTAGAACTGACCGCCAGCGCAATCTCAAAGCATCGCGATAAAGCAAATGCCGCATCCAGTTGACATAGTGCCGGGAGTAATACCCCTCATCCTGCATGTCGCG
>QHNR01000058.1 GCA_003218475.1 Verrucomicrobiota bacterium
AGCGATGCGCAAAGTATGGCCACGAATCGTGATAGGCGACAACGTGCTGGCCTTTGAACGGTAGCAGCGCGGTGCCCCATTCCTGCAGCTTTGCGTTAATCGCTGCTTCGAATTTCTTGTTGTTCGCTTCATAAAATGCCGCATTCGCCGGATCGAGCGCGGAAAACGATTGCGCGATATGCTGGGCGATGGCTTTGGCAATGATCGGGTCAACCGTGAAGTGCGGGTTCCCGAGCGCGTGCACGTCACCCGCGGCGCGTGTCACATTCGTGGGCACGTTCATAAGACGAATTCCTTGCGAAGCCTGAACTCGGCCCGGTTTGCCGATTTCGATCTTCGGATTGCGCGCGTTTTGTAGAAGCGGCGGCAGCCAGCCGAGCTCAAGCTCCGCGCCACCATCGATCAACACATCGGCATTACGTAACGAGACGACGAAACTCGGTCGCGCGTCGACAAAGTGCGGATCTTCCGTTGCTTTGGCCAAAACCGTGAGGTTGATCTTGTCTCCGCCGATTTCGCGCGCGAGCGAACCGAAGTCAGGCAAAGTCGCGACGACGTTGATTTTTGCATGTGCCGATAAAGAGCACGTTAGAATTGCAAGCAGGAGTAAAAGAATTTTTTTCATGAGTTAAAATTTGTGGGCACCGTGAGAGCCGAGAATGAATTCCCACTGGAGAAAGATCGACTCGACTTCCCGTCCGGAGAGGAAAAAATTCTCCTTCAGAAAATCCTGATTGTACTGTAATCGGATTTTTGAAAACTCAGTCGGGTACCAGGTGAGATTAGCGCTGAGCCGCCAACGTGATTGCCGATCTAAATCGTCGGTAAACATGGAATTCTGCATGTGGACATAATCGCCACGAATGCCAGCGACCCATCCTTTTTTGAATCCCCACAGCACCTGAGAATAGAGTCCCCAATCGTGAAACGTTTCCGCGACAGGAAAAGAATCATCTGCGCCATGGCCTGCCTGGAAACGGCGATACATGAATTCCGTCTGCCATTTCACAAACGGAAAACCGCCTTCAGCGTGCGAGCTTTTCCATTTGTAAAGAAGGTCTGCGCCGTAAATCTGAGTTCGCGAATTCGCACCGGTTTCGTTTGAACCAAACGCGCCCGAAACGCCGGCTAGCACGGTCTGCGTGTCGCTCAAATTGAAAGAATTCTCGAAACGCGGGATCCAGACAAAATCCTGCAAGCCGCGCGCCTCACGATCGGTCGTTATACGGTCGAAAAACATTCCGTCGTCACCAGGATTCCGGAACGAAAATCCCGTGCTCCCGCGTCCGTTTTGCGACGCAAAGATCAATTGCGAATACCACGGCAGAGGCAATGTCCAGGAACCCTGGGCTCCAACGCCGCGCAACCCGTCGGGCCCCAAAAATAAGCCATTGACGAGAGGCGTGTCTGCGAAGTCCCAAGTGTGCGGATGCGTCGGGTTCAGCCGGCCGAACGCGGCGAAAAATTGGCCGCCTTTCAATTGTAGATTGAATGGCAGGCTGGTTGTTTGCATGAAAGCCTCTTCAACTTCGACTTGGGTTTCATTGTCGTTATCCAGTTTGAAAACAATATTCGCGAAACCTTCGAAGTAAGGATCGACCGCGCCGTCAAAGGCCAGCTCGGTGTTGCGCGCATTGAAGCCGCGCTGTTGCGGATCGTGGTCGCCGACCTCGATGTTATGGAGATCGGCCGCGCTGGAATAAGCGAGCGCGAACAAACCATCAAGCGAAATGTTCATGTAAGCTTTGCCGCCACCAATCGTGATCGGTTGTGTTAACGATGCGCCAGCACCCGTGCTTGATATCGTTTCCGGTGCCGATGTCACCACTGAAGTATCGGTGGTCGGAAAACCTCCCAGCGAAGGGGTACCGCTTACGGCAGGCGCAGTCGTCGAGCTGACAACCGATGTGTCTTCCGTTGGAAACCCCTGCTGCGCACTCCCGCTGGGCGCTGGCGATTCAGCGCCCGCAATAGGCGAAGGTTCGGGATTTTGCGGAAGCCCCGACTCACCCGTGAGGTTTGCCTTTTCCAACGCAGCCTGTTGATCTTCCACTTGCTGTTGCAACGCTTTCACCGTGTCGGTGAGGGATTGCACTTGCTGGCGCAACGCTTCCACATCGGCTGATGTAGCGGGCGTTGCATTTGAAACTGTCGGCGCCGGCGATGAACTGGCAGCGGGCGGCGCTTCTTGCGCGAAAACGGTCGCCAGCGGGAAAACCACCAGCGTTACCAAAATATTTTTTTTCATTCAAAACTCCTGACTTAAGAACTCGAGCGTCAACGCCCGAACAATTCAAACCTTGCTGCGTTCGGCGCGCGTTGATCCAGCGGCGTAAGGAACGCGCTAAGCGCCGCCATCCGCCTCAGGCGGAAAGAACCAACGCTTCAGGAGTGCGCAGGCGGCGCATGCTCGAAAATGCATGCGCCGAGAAACGGCGATTGAACCCAGCATGGGGTCAACGCCGGAATTTTGGAGAACTGAACGGCCGTGGCAGGTGCGTCCACCAATGGCGATTGAACAGCGTGATCGTAGCTGCCCGAGGTGATCATCGTCACCGCGCAATTGTGCTCGACGCGACCAGCATCCTTGTGGATGCGCTGGTGGAATTGCGGGGAAGCACTCAGGGCGAGCGCCCAAAGGAATGCCGCGGAAACGCAAACTGCAACAGATGCGCGCCCGTGATTTCTTGAACGCGCGAACGTCCTCATGGCGCTGCGAGTTTCTGACTGTGACGCATCTAGCGCAAGACATTTCTGCGCGATCGATTCTGAGGACCGCTAATCGCCGGCTTTTGTCTTTGCGATGGTGCTCTTCTCGAACGCGACGCGATGATTAGAATTCGAAGCGCTTGGACCTGCTGATCCGCCCAGCACGCGCTGCGCGTACTTTTTGTTTTCTACGTATCGGTCCTCGTCGGACGGGACGAGGTTCCAACGGAGGTGTCCCATATGACGCCAACACTCCAGGATCATCCCGTGATCAAACGGCTGCCCTTTTGCGGTCGCCACTAGACAATTGTTCTCGCGCCATGTCCCGGCGTAGACTTCGCCCCAGTGAAGCTCAAGGGTCTTGAGTTTTAATGCGTGCAGCGCAACAAGCAGGTCCGCGGTCCATTGGTAACAGTACCCACGTTTCCTGAGGCCGTGATACACGAGGAAATTGTTGAAGATCGGCGTGCCAAACATGTGATACTGCCGCCCGAGCCGGCTGACGGTGGCATAGGCGCAGTTTGCCAAGAGCGCCGCTTCGTTCTGATCCACTCCGGGTGAAAGTGATGCAATCTGCCTCGCGAGCGCTTGCGCGTTGGCGGAATCATTCTTCGGCACTTCGAACGATAGGGATTGTTGTTGCTGCTGTTGTTGGGCCGTAGCCGGCGCGATGCCGCACGAAACGATCGCAACGAAAACAGCAAATCGCGTTATCGCTGGAATTTCCGACGCAGCATGGCGTATCGAAAAAATCATTGAGCCGATACTGTTCCCGTAAAATCTCATGTCACAAGCGACTTACTCGTTTCGTCCAAACATCGCCGTTCGTGTCTATTGACACGTAATCGGAGACGACTCGGCGCTTAGATGCCTTGAACACGACTCGAGAACCAGGAGATTTGCCTACGCTCAAATTCAGCGTAATCCTCAACACTTTCAGTATGCCCGATCGCGTTTATCTCAACTCAATCGATCCAGAACTAGTCCCGGGTGCGCGCAATGCCATCGACGTTTGTCTTCAATTGAAACAAGGCGAGCGGGTCACCATCATCACGGACGAGGCGACTCGCGACATCGCCGCAGCGCTACAATCCGAAGTGGAGCGGGTTGGCTCGGAGTACAGCTTGTTCGTGCTCGAGCATCATGCGCGTCGGCCGCTCAAATACATGCCGGAGATCATTCTCGATGATCTGGCGCGATCGCAGGTCTCGATATTTGCCGCGCAGACTCAGCCGGGCGAACTCGGTGCGCGCACGGAAATGACAAGTGTCGTAAATCATCACCGGATAAGGCACGCGCACATGGTCAACATCAATCGCCAGATCATGCTCGAGGGCATGCGGGCCGATTTCCTAAAAGTCGACGAGCTGAGCCAGCGTCTGGTAGAGCGCGCTCGCAAAGCAGAACGCATCACCTGCAAGACACCGCACGGGACCGAATTCGAAGCGGAGCTTTCGCCGGAACTTAAATGGCTAAAAACCAGCGGCATCATCACACGTGACAAATGGGGCAACCTTCCGGGCGGCGAGATTTTCACGGCGCCGATCAATACCAACGGTGTCTTCGTAGTGGATGGCGTGGTCGGCGATTATTTATGCGAACGCTTTGGGGATCTCGAATCCAATCCGCTCACAATCGAAGTGGAAGACAATCGCATCCGCTCGCTGCGCTCCGAGAACAAGGAGTTGCGCGACGAATTTCGGGCTTACACCAGCACTGATGAAAACAGCAACCGCGTCGGTGAATTTGCCATCGGCACAAACACAGCCTGCAGTCATGTCATCGGTCATATTTTGCAGGATGAAAAAATTCCAGGTGTCCACATTGCTTTTGGTCATCCTTACGCAGAACACACCGGCGCAAACTGGGCTTCCAAAACTCATATCGACTGTGTTGGCCGCGATTTCGATATCTGGTTCGACGGCGAGCAGGTAATGCATCGCGGGAAATTCCTGATATAATGCGGTAATGATTGCTGACGTCCGGCAACATCTTGAGGGAATCCCGTTTGTTCCATTCGCCATCCGCAGATCAGACGGGCACGAATATCCGGTGCCCACTCGAGATCATGCACACATCTCGCCGCGCGGTAATCGTGTCGTAATTTTTTTGGACGAAGGACCCGCTGTGCTCCTGGGCCCAATTCACATCAATAGCATAGTTGATCAGCAGCCGAACGGCGAATAGCCGGCCGCGGGTCTGACACGTGGATCCGAAACTTCGCGCTGCTTTCAACGCCGACTTTACGCCAGAGAAATACGCAGCGTTGGTACGCTGCGTGAATGAAACTAAGAAGTGGCCGGCGGATTTCCGAATTTCAGAGACGCCCATTTTTCTGACGCGCGAGTTCACAGATGAAGTCACGCGGGCGGCAAATGAGATTATCGCTGCTACGCGCACGCCGGAATTCGCGCAGCACGCAGCCTCGGCGGTTCCAAAACAGTTGGAAGTTCCAAATGAATCGGGGCACCCGAATTTTCACGTGGTCGATTTCGCAATCTGCGCAGAAGGCGACCGGCTCGTCCCTCGGTTGATTGAGCTGCAGGCGTTCCCCAGTTTGTTCGGCTTTCAATTGTTGTTGCTCGGTTGCATCCGCGAGGAGTACCCAGTGATTCCGCGCCATTGGACCTCATCGTTCGGCGGAATCAAAGACGACGCGTATCTTGATCTGCTACGCCGTACAATCATCGCCGAATCGGATCCTGAAAACGTTATCCTGCTGGACATCGAACCGGAAAAACAAAAGACCCGCGTGGATTTCGCAGCCACGGAAAAATTGCTCTGCATCCGGTCTGTTTGTGTCACGAAAATCAGAAAGCGCGAGCGGCAATTGTTCTATGAGCGCGATGGACGCGAAGTGCGGATCGAGCGGATCTATAATCGCGTAATTTTCGACGAATTAGTTCGCCGACCCGATTTGAATCTGCCGTTCCGGTTTCAGGATGATCTCGATGTCACCTGGGTCGGTCATCCGAACTGGTATTTTCGGATCAGCAAGCATTCGCTGCCGTTTCTCAAGACTCAGCGCGCGTCGCCGGCTTTTTTTGCCGATGAATTTCCTGCCTTCGCCAAGGCTACGGCGGGCACGCCCGCTGACGACAAGATCAGCAATTACGTTTTGAAACCGCTGTACTCATTTGCCGGGCATGGCGTGGACATGGATCCGACTCGCGAGAAAATCGATGCTTTGGAAAATCCGCACGAATGGATTCTACAAAAGAAGGTCGACTACGCGGCATTCGTGCCAACAGTCGGGGGTCAGAAATCTAAAGCAGAGATCCGGATGATGTTTGTGTGGCCGGAGAACGACCACGATCCAACGTTAGTCAATAATCTCGTCCGGATGAGCCAGAGCAAAATGATGGGCGTCGATTTCAACATCGACAAGACCTGGGTGGGCGCCAGCATCGCGCTGCACGAAGGGTAGGGACGCATCCTGTGTGCTCTTTCCAGCATCTTGCCGCGGCGTCTGGAAGCGTTCGGCAAGATGCTGGTATCTGTTTGGCGCCAAAGGCGCTATCTCAATGCTAGCCTGGGGCGTTGCCCCAGGAATCCGATTGCCCAAGCAACCGAGCGCTGAAGGCGCGAGTCAGTTCAGCGCCCGTTCCGGGTCTCAAACATGCCGCTCGTCCAAATCAATGTAGCACCAGAATTGAATTGCACTTTCAGCGCTGACGGTTTGAGGCTGCTATTAACCTTGGGGCCGCTGCCCCAGGCTGATGATGAATGCTGCGTCTTTGGCGCTAAACACAGACAGATGCCGAGCGCAGCACGCTGGAAGCGCGCGCTCCCCGATTACGCTGGCTCAGTTGAAACGGTCGCTTCGCCGGCGCCTTGTTCTAACGCCTGCTCTACCGCGCGCCAGGGGAGCATGGCGCACTTGACCCGCTGCGGAAATTTTCGGACTCCCTGCATCACGCGAAGATCACCCAGCGTCTTTGAGACTTCAGTCGCTTCCTCCGTCACAAGATCGTGGAATGCGCGGAACATATTCTTCACTTCTTCCCGGCTTTTGCCCTTCAATTTCATGGTCATCAATGATGCGGATGCCTGGCTAATCGCACAGCCGCGGCCGGTGAATTTGATATCCTCCAAACCTCCGGCCGCGTCGAATTTTACGGCCAGATGAATCTCATCGCCACAGGCCGGATTATCGCCGTGTACCCGTACCGCCGCGTCAGGCAACTCGCCAAAATTCCGCGGTCGTCGTGAGTGATCGAGAATTACTTCCTGATAAAGCTCTTCGATTTCCGGGATCATGAAAAGAACCGCACCGCAGCGTGAAGGATTTCAATCATGCGATCGATTTCCTCCATCGTATTGTAGAAATAGAAGCTGGCGCGAGTTGTTCCTGACACACCAAACCGCCGCATCAGCGGCTGGTTGCAATGGTGCCCGCCGCGCATGGCCAACCCGTACTGATCCGCGAACGTCGTGAGATCGTGCGGATGCGCAGA
>QHNR01000193.1 GCA_003218475.1 Verrucomicrobiota bacterium
AATATCGCTCCGTCAGATTTGATCGGGGACATCAAAACAGGTTCGACCAATCACATCAACGAACAGAAATGGATCGGATGTAGATTTTCATGGTAGGAAGGTTACGGCGCGTTCTCCGCTTCCCATTCGCATCTTGATCGGGTGGCCAAGTACATTCGCGATCAAGAAAGGCACCATCGCCGCAAATCCTTTCAGCAGGAATATGTTCAATTTTTGGAGCGCCATCACGTTCCGTTTGATCAGCGCTATATTTCAAACCTGTAGAATGAGCGTGCGAGCCCCCACCATGCCGCTCCTACGGAGCTCTGTCTGTTGATCGAACAATAGGACTATAAACATTCCGCTCCTAGCGGAGCTCTGTTCTTGAGTCCGCGATCTAGGGATTGATTTTCGCAGCAATTTGAGAGAAACTTGGCTCCGCTAAGACGCATGCAGCACGTTTCTGCATTCTCATCTCCGCAAACTGTCCCGGCTGCGCCTGCTCCGGCAGCCGCTGGACGGAAACCCAATTTGTGGATTCTGGACAGCTGGCGGGACTTGATTCTTTACGTCTGTACGCCGCTGTTTCTGGTCCCCATCTTTATCGGAGCCCAGGGACTTTGGGCCGCCGAAGACATTTACCTTTTTGTCGCCGCGTTTGGCGCGATGGGGCACCACTTGCCCGGGATGATTCGCGCTTACGGCGACCGCGCCTTATTTCAGCGTTTCCGATACCGATTCATTTTTGCGCCGATTTTCCTCGTAGTGGTTTGCGCGGCGTTTTCTCTCTGGGACCTCAAGGGCATTGTGCTGGTCGCGTTTTTTTGGGGCGTTTGGCATGGAATGATGCAAACATACGGGTTCTGCCGCATCTACGACGCGAAAGTGGGCTCGTTCGCCGAGCTGACGCGCCGTCTTGATTTCGCACTTTGCGGAATCTGGTTTGCAACCGCTGTCCTTCTTTCCCCGCAGCGAATGACCGACACGCTGGAAAGCTATTATTCCGCGGGCGGACCTTTTATTCCGCCAGCTCTCCTTCGAGCAGCGCAGCAAGGGTTACTGGCGTTGGCCTTGGCCGTTTCCGGCGTATTCCTGGTGAATTTCATCTGGATGTGGATGCAAGGGAAACGTCCAAGTCCGGTAAAGCTGGTGCTTCTTGTCACGAGCATTTCCTTTTGGTGGTACTGCAACAACATCGTTGCCAGCGTTCTGGTCGGGATCGCGTTATTCGAAGTGTTCCACGATGTGCAGTACCTCTCGCTGGTGTGGATCTATAACCGTAAACGAGTCGAGAGCGACAGATCGATTGGTGGGTTTATGCGTTTCGTGTTCCGCCGCAGTGGCGCACTGGTAGGCGTTTATGTAGGCTTGGTGCTCGCCTACGGTGGGCTGAGTTTGTCCAAATCGTATGTCGGCATCGAAGCGGTTAAGCGTATTCTCACTGGCGTGGTAACCGCGTCGGCACTACTTCATTTTTATTACGACGGCTTCATTTGGAAAGTCCGCGAAAAATCCACGCGGCAATCTCTCGGCATTACCGGCGGCACCGTTGATATTTCAAAAAATGCTTTTCTGCCCAGTTGGGCATTGCACGGCGCGAAATGGGTAGCGGTCTTTGTTATACCTCTTGCAGCGCTTTGGTTCACGGAGGTGCATTCTGCCCAAGGTAAGCTGGAACGTCTCGGCGCGATCGTTGCGGATCTTCCGTCCAGTGTGCGGGCGCATTTCAATTACGCGACGGCTTTGCAAGAGGCTGGACGAACCGACGAAGCAGCCGGACATTTTTCCGTAGCTCTACGTTTGAATCCCGGGTCAGCAAAAGCGCATGTTAATCTGGCCGCGCTGTTAATGGAGAAAGGAAAACTGGACGAGGCGCAAAC
Organism: Verrucomicrobiota bacterium; assembly: GCA_003218475.1. Classification (GTDB taxonomy): domain Bacteria; phylum Verrucomicrobiota; class Verrucomicrobiia; order Chthoniobacterales; family UBA10450; genus Udaeobacter. The sequence continues at coordinate 1,860 of QHNR01000193.1, forward strand.
TCATTTTGAACAAGCGTTGCGGATCGCACCCAACAATGCCGAGTATCATTCCGGCTATGCTTATGTTTTGGACCAACTTGGCCACGACGAGCAGGCAGTTGCCGAATGCGAAGCCTCCATTCGACTGGCTCCGAAGTCCGGGCAGGCGCACTACAGCTATGGCGCGTTCCTGGAAAAACACGGCAAAATCGAGGAAGCAATTGGGCATTACCGCCAGGCGCTGCAACTCGATCCCCGTCTGGTCGATGCTCATATCGACCTCGGAAATTTGGTTTTTGCGAAGGGAGACCTAGCCGAAGCGAAAGACCATTTTCAGAAGGCTTCCGATCTCGACCCGAAACTTGCTCAACCACACAACTACCTGGGTAAGGTTTTCATGCGCGAAGGGGACGTCGCCCAGGCCGTCTTGCAATTTAAAGAGGCGTTGCGTCTCCATCCTGACTTTCCCGAAGCCGAGGAAAACCTGCGGATTGCCAAACAGACTGAAACCGCGAACGAACACGAATAAGACGCGAATTTCTCGTCGCCGTATTCGTGTGCGTTAGTGTTCATTAGTGGTTAGATTTTTTGAGCGGCGAGATTGGCTTTGGGGATTTCTCCTAATCGCGTTGGTTTTCATCGCGTACTCGCCGGTCTTCCATGCTGGATTCGTTTGGGACGATGAATCGCACCTGACCCAGAATCCATGCATAGTCGGCCCGCTCGGGCTGAAGGAAGTCTGGACCAGCACGCGGGCAGTCTATTATCCCCTCGTCCTCACGACTTTTTGGGTGCTGCACAAGTTCGTCGGTTTAAATCCGCTGCCGTATCACATCCTCAATGTGTTGATGCACGCCGGATCGGCGCTGTTGCTTTGGAGGGTCCTGCGACAACTCGGGGTCAGTGGCGCATGGCTGGGCGCGGCACTCTGGGCGCTGCATCCCGTGATGGTGCAATCAGTGGCTTGGGTGACTGAGCTAAAGAACACCCAGTCCTGCTTGTTTTATCTCTTGTCGATCTTTTGGTTTTTGAAGTGGGAAGAGGAACTGCAATCAAGGAGCGGCGGTTTCCCAACCGCGGCGAGGTTTTGGAGTGCGCGGACAAGTCCGCGCTTTAAAAGCGGCGACATGTCGCCGCACTCCAAAACAGCATCGCACTCCTTTATGCTCGCCTTATCGCTGCTCTTCTTTGTGCTCGCCACCTTAAGCAAGCCCTCAGTGGTCATGTTGCCCGTCGTGCTCGCCCTCTGCATGTGGTGGCGGCGAGGACGGATCGGATGGAAAGATGCAGTACCGCTCGCTCCATTCCTGCTTATTTCTGCGCTTGCGAGCGTGTGGACAATTTGGGAACAGAAATTTCACTCGTCCGCAGTTGGTCCGGACTGGGCGCAGACCTGGCCGGAACGCTTTATTATCGCTGGTCGCGCGATATGGTTTTACCTGGCGAAACTCGTCTGGCCTAATCCGCTCATTTTCATTTATCCGAGGTGGGCGATTAATCCATCGCAATTGCTGGCCTATGTGCCGTTGGTGGCAGTAGTAGTTGGTTTGATCCTCTTGTGGTCGCTGCCAGGAAAAGCTGGCCGTGCTTTGTTCTTTGCCGCTGCGTACTATGTCGTCTCGCTGTTTCCGGTGCTCGGTTTTTTTAGTGTCTATTTCTTCCGTTACTCGTTTGTAAGCGATCACTTCCAATACCTCGCGAGCATGGGGCCGCTTGCGTTGGCTGGCGCCGCCATAACGGAGGGTTGCAGACGCCTTGCTTTGCCGGGGCGCGCTCCAGGGTTGATGCCCGAACAGCGACAGAGTGCCGTGTCTCTCACAACTGGATGGCAATCATTTCTCCTTGCAGCAATCTCCGGAGCATTGCTGCTTATACTCTGTGTTTTAACGTGGCAGCAAACTGCCGTTTACCATGACCTCAGAAGTTTGTACACGGACACGCTCGCGAAGAATCCCGGTTGCTGGATGGCGCATTACAACCTGGGAATCGTTCTTAGGGATCACGGGGAAACTGATCAGGCAATAACTCATTATCGCCAGGCGATCGAGCTACGGTCAGGTTATGCGGAAGCGCACTATAACCTCGCCCGCCTCTTGGCTGAGAAAGGCGAATTCAACGATGCCATCAACCATTACGAAGCAACGCTAGCGATTAATCCTGTCGATGCCGAAGCGCACAACAATCTTGGCGCGACGTTGTTCAAGGGCGACCGTGTCGATGATGCAATCGCCCATTACCGACAGGCGCTGGCGATCCAACCCGATTACGCCGAGGCTTCGTGCAATTTGGCCGCCGCACTTCTTTCGAGAGGCGATATGGATGGCGCGATCGCTCGTTACCTTACGTGTGTGGCCGTCTTGCCCGATCATGCGGATGCTCAGTACAATCTCGCGAGCGCGCTCCTTCGCAAAGGGCGGATCGACGAAGCTGTTATACACTACGAAAAAGCGTTGGAGTTGCTTCCTGAGAACGCGGACGCGCATGTAAACCTCGGTAGCGCGTTTCTTTCCAAAGGGCGCGTCGAAGATGCGATTGCCCAATACAAGGAGGCGCTTCGCCTCGCGCCGGAAAATGTTGCCGCCCAAAGTAACCTCGCGTGGCTGCTCGCGACGTCGCCGGATCCGTCGCTTAGAAACGGGCCTGAAGCGGTTCTTCTAGCAGAACAGGCCAGTCGCTCATCGGGTGGGAAGAGGCCACTTGCTCTGCGGATTCTCGCTGCTGCTTATGCAGAAGCTGGCCGCTTTTCGGAAGCTAGAGCGACAGCCCATGAAGCGTTGCAAGCGGCCGATGACCAGGGAAACGTCGCATTAAGCGATTTCCTTCGAAAAGAGATCGCCCTTTATGAATCGGGTCAGCCTTATCACAAGCAAGCTAGGTAGGTAACCAAACACGCTTGCTCGCACCCATGACCGAATCGCTCATGCAAGTAACTCTTCGCCAGGAA
>QHNR01000194.1 GCA_003218475.1 Verrucomicrobiota bacterium
AGTCCCCTTTACGAATCATGCCCTCCATTAACACGGCGCCATAAACACCGGCCATGCCTTCGTGGGCTTGCGCGACTTGTTTCAATATCGCCGGCGTTTTTTCGGCGGTGTCGGGGTCGAGCGTGATCATCATGCAGCGCGGATCGCGTTCCAAAACCGAAACAACCACTTTCGATCCGATTCGCAATGTTTTGCCGACGAATTGGTTTTCGGCGAAGGCGTCCGCGTTCGTAAGATCGACATAGACGTTTGCTCGGAACCGCCGCTTATCGACGTTCGTTCCCGTTTCCTCGCCAAGTTTTTTCGCGGATTGCAATGCAAAGATCGACAGCGGACGGCAATCGGTCATGGCCTTGTCCGAGCGACGCAATGTGAGTTGGTGGTTCTCGTCGATGTTTGCGCGCAGATTGTCGATCAAAGCCGGATCGTCGATCGCGATAGTTTTTCCGTCTGGCGTTTCAACTTCAATCATCAACTCGGACGCAGTCGCCGAGATGGGATTGGCTCCCGAACTTTCAGCTTCGGCCAAATTAATCGGTCGCGCCGCCTTCTCCGGATTTCGGAAGCGCGCGTGGTAACGAATCATCTGACGTTGGTCGCGTCCGGTGAAGAACGGAAATCCTTTTGGACTGAGCGAACTCGTAAAAGCGAAAACGCGGTCACCGTAAACTCCCGCGTAGCCGGCGAACATTTCCTCCAACTCTTCGCCACGCATGCTTTTGACCGGATAACGCCAAAGGCTTTCCACTGTTCCAATGACATTCATGCTAGCGGTCTCTAAATGAATGTAATGCGCGATCGTATTTAAATACCACGAAGAAATTCATTCGGAAAACGCCCAACGCTCAACGTCCAACGCCAAATTCCGAGGACAGAGAACCCGGCGTGCTAGGAAGCCGCCGGGTAGATAGTCCAACCGCCAAGGCAGGCGGTGAGTGAGCGGGAGCGAATGAATCAACAGAGGACAGATATTATTTCGGAATCGTTACGGGACTCATTAAAGTGATCATTCGTGAGTCGGATTGTTTCGCTCTTGCCTGCCGCGACTGAGATCGCAGCTTCGCTCGGATTGATGGACGATGTGGTCGGCGTTTCGCACGAGTGCGATTTCCCGATTGAAGCCAACACGCGTCCGCGCGTGACCCATTGTCCGGTGCACAATGCCGGACTCGCGAGCAAAGAAGTGGATGAATGGGTGCGCCGCGCGCTGCGCGAGCAGGGGACGATCTACGCGATCGATGAGCCGCTCCTTCGCGAGCTGCGGCCGGATGTGATCCTTACCCAAAAGTTGTGCGACGTTTGCGCGGTCGGTTATGGAACGGTTGCCCGGCTCGCTGAAACTCTGCCCGGACCGCCGCGAGTCGTGAATCTGGAACCAACAAGTCTCTCCGATATTTTCGAGAATATTCGTCATGTCGCACAGGCAGGCGGAGTTTTGGAACGCGCGGAGAAAGTGATTGCCAATTTATCAGCGCGAGTGGAAGCGGTGCGCGCGCGAGCTGAGCATTTTGCCGATCGACCACGATGTTTTCTGATGGAATGGGTCGATCCGCCGTTTTGTTCCGGTCATTGGGGACCGGAGCTGGTTGAGATCGCGGGCGGATGCGATCCGTTAGGCCGCAAGCATCAGCCGTCGGCGCAGATCGATTGGCAGGAAGTGGTGGATGCGGGCCCGGACATTATCGTGCTCGCGCTCTGCGGCTATGACGTCGATCTTGCGCGCCGCGATTACGAATTACTGAAAAAATTTCCGGGATTCGATTCGCTTCCAGCGGCACGCAGCCGCGACATTTATCTCGTCAATGCGAGTGCGTATTTCGCACGGCCAGGGCCGCGGATTGTCGACAGCATCGAAATTCTCGCGGGAATATTGCATCCGAAAGAATTCCCTGAGTTTGCAGCTGCTAACGTTGACGTTGAGCGCATCGGCACCGTTGCGAGCAGAAAAGGCTCGGAAGTTCCGACTGTTTGAGAGCAGCATTCGCGAGCGCAGCCACTAAATGCGGTCGCGGAAACCTTTGTCGATCTTGCCAAAGCGCGTGCTCTGGAAAGATCATGCCCGCATGAAACTCTGGGCTTGGGATAAGAAAAACCTTCCTTCGATCGGGCACGCGATTCGCACCGCAGTGGCTGCGACCGCGTCGGTCATCATCGCACGCCTCGTGCAAACGCCCGAGGCCTACTGGGCCGCAATCGCGACGCTGGTACGCTGTGGCCGGAACGTCAGCCAGTGAAGTGATCGCCAAACATTGGCAGGCCGCTCTTCGATTCCGCTTTTGTCGCTTCGTCTTGTAAGACGTCCCAGTGTTCGGCAAGGCGGCCGTCCTCCACCCTGACAATATCCGCGGCGATCCAAGCAACCGGCCGGCCGTATCCCGCCCCGGCTGCGAAGGCCGCCGTTTCTTCGTGTCGGACCGGCACCCATTGTAAATCCTTGCGCGGCCGGATCGAATCGGTCACGCCGTTGAGAGAATCGCCCACCAGTCCATAAACTCGCTTCACGTCGGCCGCGATGAGCGTGTCGACCAGCACGTCTGCTACTCGCTTCTTAGCCATGGTTTTTTCTCCGTGTTGTTCATTTAGCTCGAATTCCCATTCAAATCCTGTGAATCTTGTATCGTTTTGAAACCGTGAAATGATCGTTTGTGTTTCACCCAATCCAGGCGATAGTGCCGGCTTATTGGAACACTCTGTTTAACTTCACTGCACGGAAGATCGTCAGGTGAGCCTCGCTCATTGGTGGTTTGAAACCCGATTCACGGGAACGGCTCTGTAGCTCGGTAGTATTTCCATATTCAAACACAATGAAACTGTATGTAGGTAATCTCTCTTTTGAGACCACCGAGAACGAT